>JAFAZL010000289.1 GCA_019239815.1 Acidobacteriota bacterium | reverse complement strand
CGAGCTCGTCTCCGTGAAAGATCACGAGCAGACTGTCCGCGTCTGGCTCGATTCGAAAAACGTTTCGGATTAGCGCTTTTCGGCTACAAGCACGGATCGGACCAGGAGCAAGAGAACGCAGTTGCGGATTCGAACAACAGGAGCAAGATCATGGTCTTTCTAGCCAAGGCAGGTTTGGCATTCGCGGGAACGATCGCGGCGGCAGGCGCATACACCCTTTACGACGGCATCGCGCAAGTTCACGTCGACGACAACCACGGCACCCACGTCCACATCTGGGCGCCCGCGGCGATCGTGCCGATGGCCCTTCACGTGGTGCCGAACCGCGAACTGCACAAGTTTCCGCACGAGGCGCAACAAGCGATCCCGATGCTCCGCGTCTTGACGCATGAGCTCGAAAAGTATCCCAATACCGAGTTCGTCGAGGTTCGCGACTCCGACACGCATGTGCGCGTCCGCACCGTAGGCTCAAAAGTGGTGGTCGACGTCGTTGATCCCGAAAACAAGGTTCACGTCGTCTGCCCGTTGGCTATGATTCAAGAGGTCGTCGAATCCTTGGACAACATGAAAGACGACCAGGACGATTCCGGGCCAACCGTTTAGCCGGCTCTCAACATTCACGAACTTAAAAATAGAAACGCCGGACCTCTGTCCGGCGTTTTGCATTTTCGGAATGTTGAAGAAACGACCTTCTACTGGTTTCGATTCTTCATGAACGCCTTCGGATCAAACGGCGTCACCGGTCCTGTGATGTGATCTTGCGCGTTCGTAATCTGGCGCACGAGAACCATACTGCGCGTCTTACTGGCCTGCTTCACCATCGCGAGCGGCGTAACCTTGTCGCTCGTCCAAACCTCATCCGTGCCGTCATCCTTCTTCCAGTGCGCGCAGCTGAACGTCCCGGCGGGCACCGTGATCGTTTCCGTTCCGACCTGGCTCCACTTCGCCAAGTCTTCTTTCATCTGAGCCCGCTCCTTCTCGTTCGGGTTCATCGGCATTTCCATTGCGGACTGACCGGGCATCTGAAAAACTATCTTCGTGAACTGGAAATCCTTAGTCATCAGAATCTTCGAATACATTTTCTGGTCGCCGCCGCGATTCATCGTCATCTCCATCCAATAGCCCTCGCCCGATGGCGTCATCTCCTTGCCAACGATGGTCATTTCCGTCTCGTGCTCCGGCTTGCCTTCGGAAATCTCCTGATACACAGCTCCTTGCCCGACAACCGGCTTAAAAATGTCGGCAATATTCGGTTTGCTGAAAAATTGCATCCCGCCCAATTGGGCGGCGGCGCCGCTGGCCAGGCACAAGGTACACGCAGCTGCCAGCGGAACGAGTTGCAGTCGCTTCATTCGTCTCTCCTTAGAATGGAACGCACTCAAGGGAACGGCTACGGGGATTATACGGCGAAGGCCAAAGAGACGAACAATTTCCGCCCCAACGTAACCTATTCGTACGCGAGGGCAACCACGGGGTCATAACTCGCGGCGCGCAGCGCGGGATACGCCACTCCCAGCGCCGACCCAATCACCGCCAACACAATCGCCGCCGCAACCCAGCGTCCGGTGATGAGAATCGTCAGACCTGGATTCACTTCGCGCAGGATCGCCGCTGTAAGAAACGTTACGAGGATGCCGCTTCCGGCTCCTAGTAGCGTCAGCACCATCGTCTCGCCCAGCAGCATCTTCACGATGTCTAAGCGCGAGAAACCGAGCGCTTTCAGAATCCCAACTTCTCGTGTCCGCTCCATCACCATCGTGTGCATGTTCAACAAGATCACGAGGAAGCTGATCACGATCCCGAGCCCAACCATGGACCGCACGAACGGCTTCAATTGGGGCAGGCTCGTCGAACTCATCAGCGTTACGTATTCCGCCATCGAGCGAACGCGATTTTTCGGGTCCAATTTCAGAATCGACGCGCGCGTGCCTTCGGTATCGCCTTTGCTTCGCACGTAGTACATCGACACGCGATCTTCCACACCTGCAATCTCTTGCGCGGTCTTCAGCGGTATAAAAAATCGCGCGCCCTTACCGTGAGCGACGATGCCGCTCACCGTAAACTGCCGGTTCAGCAGCGTGATCTTGTCTCCCACTTTCAAATG
>JAFAZL010000215.1 GCA_019239815.1 Acidobacteriota bacterium | reverse complement strand
GTCGTGGGTTCGTCGCCTTTGGGAACAATGCGAACGTCGGAGGCGACGACGGCCATACTGTCACCGTTGTCGCGGCGGAAAGTGAGTGTGCCGGAGCTGAGTTCGGCGACGGAGCCTTTGGCGCCGTGCGCGGGATAGAAGCGACCGTGGCTATTGGCGGCGAGGCTGTAGCGCGAATTCGCGATGCGAATGTCGGCTGAGCCAGCGACATCGGTACTAACTTCCTCGCCGGGGAAGACGCTGGCGCCTTCGGTGAGCGGACTCTGGCGGATGTGGGCGAGATTCGCATGGAGCACGACGCCGAGCGGCGTGTCCTGCGCGCGTGATAGAGGGGCGAAGGTCAGAGATGCAGCAGCGAGAATGCATCCAAGCCTTGTCCCGAGGGTGCTGCTCAAGGGCCGGCTCCGTTGGGCAAGTTAGCTAAGCTCTAGAATCCACTGGTTGGGCTAGGGGTTACAGCGTTGTTCGATTGAGGTGTGTCGAAGAGCGAACAGGGGTTTTTCATCGTGGAATTGACCCGAATTGGGATGCTGTAGGCGCGATTCAGTTGGATGGCGCTTGCAGACGCACTTTGGTGTTTTTCGGCTCAGAGGTTGCAGCCGCACAAGTAAGGGGGGCGCTTTTACAACAGAATTATCTGCTGGCGCGGTCATTTGTAGGTGGCGACGACTTCGCCGTTTACGATTTTCAAGTCGGACATGTCGGAAGGGAGCTTGAACTTTTCGCGGTTCTCTGGCGATTCGAGGATGTGACGCATTGCGGACTGGAGAGCGGACGGCGGCAACGGCAATGAGCCGATCTGGCCTGAGACTGGCTCGAAATTCAAGTAGCCGTCCTGCGCACCGAGTTTGCCTTCGAGTTGGAGCGTCACGTCTTTGCCGTGGAGGTCGAAGACGACATAGGCGCGCACGTGATCGTCGACGAGCTCGACCTTTACATCTTTGACTTGCGAGCGAACTTGGTCGATCTGTTCGGCGAACGTGCCGGCGGGAACGGGCATGTCGAGACCGCTATTTGATTGTGCGGCGGCTGGTTCCGCGCCTGTCGGCGGAGCGGCTTGAACGGTGTTCGGTGTTGCTGCCGGCGCTGCAACAGCTTGAGCCTGCGTCGAATTGGGATTCGCTGCGATGTCCAGATGTGAGAGGAGGTAGGAATTCAGCTCTGTCTGATCCATGCGCATTTCGGCGGACTGGCCAGCGGAGACGGCTTGCTGAACTTGCTCAAATTTCTGTTCCACGCGCGCGGCGGCTTGGGGACTCGTTTCAACGGCCGGCGGCGGGGCTTTGTGCAGAACCATCGCGATGGTGATCGCGGCGGAGACGTAGGTCGTCCAGCGAATGACGCGAAAGATCATGCGCCACGGAACGGTTTTGGGTGGCGTGTAGGCCGGGGTCCAATCGGGGGCGGGATTGCCAGACATAGATCGCTCCTACGGTTGAACTTAGCTGCCGGGAGCGAAGTGCGGCAATAGAACTGAGGGGCAGGTGGGGCGAAAAGGTGATTGGAGGCGAGCGGATGTGATCCGGGCTCCGTGGCCCCGATTTCCGTGAATCGAGAGGGGCACAATCGACCTGGCTGGAGCTTGGGAAAACCCGCACCCGCTGAAATCTGAGGGTGCGGCACCCAGGATAGGCGAACGGTTAGAGTTCGCGAAGGGCGACTGCTACCGGTCTTGCGGCGGCGCGGATCGCGGGAGGCAGCCCGCCGATGATGCCCATGAATAGGGCGAAGATGATCCCGCCGAGCAACAGGCCCGACGTGATTTTGAAGGCGAAGGCCATGTTGCTGAACGTCTGCCAGTTCATGGTGGCGGTTGTCAGGCCGTTGAGCGGGAGCACGGCTAAGCAGCCGACTGCTCCGCCAATGAAAGATATGAGCAGAGCCTCGATGAGGAAAGAGAACACGACGGCGGCGGCGCCGAATCCGAGCGCGCGCATGGTGGCGATTTCGCGGCCACGTTCGGCGACGGCGGAGTACATCGTGTTGAGCGCACCGAAGATCGCGCCGATGGCCATGACGCTGGCGACCAGGCCGCCGAGAATTGTGATGAGTTGCGTCATGCGCGTCGACTGTTTGGCGTAGTAGTCGATCTCACGGCTGACATCGACGCTAAGGCGCGGATCAGCGGTCGCGGCGTCCCTGAACTCCTGCAACGCGTTCGGCGATGTCAGGTGAACCGTGACCGACTGGAAGACGTTGGTCGGGCGCTTGTACACGTCGTCGAGAACGCGCGCGTCGGTCCAGACCTCGGAGTCGAAGGCGCTGCCGCCTGCGTCGAACACGCCCACGACCTGCCAATTGCCGCCGCCAAATTTGACGCTGTTGCCGAGCGACAAACCGGTGTAAGTGCTGTTCGCGTTTTTGCCGACAACCAACTCGGAGAGCCCGGGGCTGAACATGCGGCCTTCAACGATCTTCACGTTTTTTCGAATGTTCAGGACATTCGAAGAAACGCCGCGGACTTGAACGTTGGCGTCGGTTCCGCTCGATTTTAGAGGAAAGGGCGCAACGACAACGACTTCGGAGGTGACTAGAGGAGCGCCGTCGGCACCACGCGCAACGCCGGGCGCATCCTGCAAGATTTTTACCTGATCGAGAGCGACGCCGGACATCATTTCGGACGTCGCACCGGCGCGCATGATGATGGCGTTGTCTTCGGAGCCGGAGGCAACGAGGGTGGCTTTGAAGCCCCGGGCGAGCGAGAGCATCGCGACGAAGACGCCGACGGTGCCGGCGATGCCGAGGACCGCGACAATCGCCGAGGTCCACCGCGCCTTAACGCTGCGTACGTTATAGATGACTGGAATCGCCATGTCACACCCTCCGCAATGCGTTGACGACACGCATCCGCATCGCGCCGATACCGGGCAGCAGACCGCTGACAAGCCCCACGAGCAGTGCTGTGCCAAGGCCGACGCTCAAAATTGCCGGCGACAGAATCAAACTGGGTAAGAGTCCGTTGAGCGCAGCGCCGAGGACCGGAATTGCGAGCGCAGCAAGTCCGAGGCCGATGAGGCCGCCGATCAACGAGATGAGCAACGATTCGGCGAGCACGAAGAAAAGAATCGTGCGGTCGCTATAACCGATCGCTTTGAGCGTGGCGAGTTCGCCGACGCGCTCGCGGACCGAGATGGCCATCGTGTTCCCGGTAACAAGAAGCAGCGTGAAGAAGACGACACCGCCGATCGTTAGAATCAGGAACTCGATGTTGCCGAACTGCTTCACCCAGCCTGCGGCAAAGGCGGATTCGGTTTCGGTCTTGGTCTCGAAGTCGGAGTTCGAGAACATATCGTCGATGGATTTTGCAATACGCGGAGCATCGTCGGGGTTTTGTATTTTGACCACGTACCAGCCGATGCGGTCTTTGAATGTCTTCGGCACGCCCTCCTCGAAGGCGTCCCACTGGAACCAGAACTGACTTTCGTCACCGCCGGCTTTTTCCGAGTGGTAGATACCGTCGAGGTTGAATTCCCAGGTGTTGGTGCCGCCGAAGATCGTGGTCTTAATCGGGATTCGATCGCCAATCTTCCAACCGAAGCGGGCCGCGGTTTTGGCACCCGCGATCGCGCCTTGCCGATCCTTTACGAAATTGGCCCACTGGTCATCGGGAACTTTGAGTTCGGGGATGACCGTGCGCTGATTTTCCGGGTCGATCGCGAATTGGGGGAAGAAATTCTTCTCGTCTTGATACACGCCGCCAAACCAGTTGTTGTGGGT
>JAFAZL010000141.1 GCA_019239815.1 Acidobacteriota bacterium | reverse complement strand
TCCACGGTGCCGGTGGCGGTCTGCGCGTTGAGATCGAAGGAGTCGTTGCCGGAGAAATGGACTTCGACCGTGCCTTTGCCGCTGCGCATCGTGTACAGGCCGGTGCGGATGAAGTCGCCGTCAAACAGAATGTTGCCCGAGGTGGTGAAGAGATTGACGCTGGTCAATCCGGGCTGAAGCAACTGCGCGTTGCCGCTGACGGAGTTGAAATCGAGCTTGCCGGCGCACTGCGCGCAAACGAGCGAGCCGTGCATCGTGCGCACCACGATGTAGCCGGAGACTTCCTTGAGGTGAATGTCGCCGGCGACGCTCTGCAAAGTCATGTCGCCCATGACCTGTTCAACGTAGATCAAACCGGTTTGCGTCTTTAGTTCGAGCTCGGTCTCTTCGGGAACCGTAAGCTGAAAATTGACTTCCAGGTCGCCAGCCTGCGCGCTTGCGTCAACGACGACCGGCGAAACGTCGATACGATCGCCGGGAGCTTCGGTCTCGAGCACGACTTTTTTGGAAGCTGCGGTACCGGAAACGATGACTTCCTGAATCTTCGAGGACTTCACCTCGATACGGCCGTCGCCAATATTATGGATGCAGACGACCGGATGTCCCTTGACGGGGAAATGCTTCTCGAAATGCTCGGTCGCTCGTGAAGCTGGAGTAGCGACGCAGAGCAACGCACCCGCTCCCAGCATGGGCAGTATGCTGCGACGAATCGTTTGCGTGTTCATTTCAGTTCACACTCCCGCGGCGTTCCATCATCGCCGAAATCAACTCGGCCTTTTGCTCGTACGCGCCTGTCAGGTACTCGCGCGTGAGTTCGTCGCCTGGTTCATCTTTGATGCGTTGTTCGCAGTCCGCGATGAACTTATCGACGATGTCGAGATTCTGGTGAAGGGAGATGTCCACGGGTTCAGAGGACAGGCTGGCCTGAGCGAGGCTAGCCTCATCGGCGTTCAGAGCAACGGCAGTGTCGTCGAAGAAGTTGTGGGCTTCAATCTGCGGCGTGGCGGGATGCTGCACTTGCAAGGTGACCGCCACGACTACGAGCAAACCCACGACTCCTGTTGCCAGCACCCGCGAACGAAATAGATCCTGGAAGCCGGCCCAGAACGGCACCCTTTCGGTAGCTGCAACGGGCTGCTTGATGATCCCTTCCGCTTCGAGTTGGGCTTTCAAAGAAAGCCAAACCCGCGCGGGAGGTTCAACTTCGGCGGGAAGTAAATGAGCAGTGGCGACGATCTCTGTCAGATCTTCGACCAGGCTTTGGCAATTGCCGCAACCGGCGACGTGTTCGCGCGCCGCTTCCGGCAGAGGAGTCCAGCCCTCTTGTTCAAGGACGACTGACACTTCTTTACACTGCATGGCCCTTCACTCCGTAAGACGAGGCCACAGTAGGCTTGCCTGCACGACTTTCGAGGGAGTCGCACAGTCTGTGTTCGTCGAAGACAACCACCCCAACTTCTGTAACGAAACTCGCAACAGTGTAGCTCAATCGCCGTGCCCCGTCTGCGATTTTGCCGCATGACGTTCCTGCCGGGCTTGAGCCCTGATTTCTTCCTGCAGCAGGTCGCGCAACTTCGTGCGGGCTTTGTGCAATTGCGACTTGGAATTCCCAACCGAGCAGCCCATGATGTCGGCGATCTCGTTGTGCTCATACCCCTGAACGTCGTGGAGCGTGAACACGGTGCGATAGCCTGGGGGCAATTTCTCGATCGAGCGTTCCAAGTTGACCCGATCCACCGCGCCGGTTAATCGCAGGTCCGGCGCGCCCGGATCCTTCCTTGGGCCGCCTGTTTCCTCGTCCGGCTCGGTAGTCTCTTCGAGCGATGCGACCGGGAGCGACTTCTTCCTCAGGCGCATCAGGACTACGTTGACCGTCATCCTGTGGAGCCAAGTCGAAAAGGCCGACTCGCCCCGGAAGGTGCCGATCTTGCGGAAAAGCTGCAGAAAGGCTTCCTGCATCAGATCTTCCGCGTCGGACGGGTTACCTACCATCCTCAGACATAAGGCGTAGACCCGGCGGCCGTGGAGTTCATAGAGGAACTCAAAGGCTGCCCCGTCTCCGGCTTGAGCCAGACGTATGGCGTCGGCCTCATTCAGCGGTTTTGGCTGAGTCTGACCTGACACGCTAGGATCGACTGGTCGGTTCCGGGCCAACGGTCCGAGTACGGCGCATCCACCCCTTCGGATGCACCGGCTACCTCCTGGAGTTGTCTTTGCAATTAAACCCGCGTCATCGGAAAATTACGCAGGTTCCCTGTTTCTATTTCCCTTACACCGCTCGCCAGTTCCGTAGGTCGGACACTGCCGGCGGGGTCGAAGGCCGATATCCCTATTTTCCACTGACTGCGGCCATGCGTCTAGTTCGTCCGAGTCGGTCCCCAAGGGAGCTGGGAGGTTCGGAAGCCTGACTCTGAGCGTGCACGGCTCTCTGGAAGGCAATGACTTGGTCGGCTTCGAGCACGACAAAGAAAGACTTTAGGAGGACGATCGTCTCGCGAAGGCAGGTATTCAGGTCATAGTGAGCCGCGTCAATGACTTGCCATTCGGTGGCCGGCTTCGCAGATCCACCGACCGTCAGGTTTTCCACAGCAAACCGGAAGTCTCTACCCAGGTCGCTGACCATCTCCTCAATTATCCCGATTTTATGGAGGAACTGCGACCGCTGGGTCAGAAGCACCTTGCTCAACAGGTCGCTCATGCGGGCCGTGCGCTGCTCCTTGGGGCCTAGAAAATTTGCGGCGTTCAGAGGCGCGGCATTCGGCACGGTGCCGTAATGCTTGGCGTGGCTGGCGAGAGCGCGCAATACCGATCCAAGATTTGACGCCAAGCGCGAAGCTAAATCAGGCGTGACACAAACAGCTTGATACGATTTCGAAACTTGTCCTTGCCGGCGAAATTCGAGCGCTTCATCGAGTGAGACGCTAAGCATGTTGTAGCTCAGTTCGAGTTGACGCACGAAGGCGGTGAAAGCCTGATCTTTTTCACGCGGCAGCCAGGCGCACCAATCGTCTTGAACAGAGGGAAGTGTGCGAGTACCCAAGTGATTCGCCCCCCAAGCCCGAGGAGTATAACAAAATCCACAGGACATGCAGTGTTTTAATGTGTCTAACTAAATAATAAACTTACTTTATGGGTTGAATTGATACTAGTACCGTTCTGTCGTGAGGCGATATGCGCAAAGCGCGACAGCGCAGCATCTGCCGGTTTCTTGCCCTCTGCGTGCGCGCACCGATATAATTTCGTGACCTTCGGAAAGGATTTTTCCCACTTTGGAATTTGAGCCGCGCGACCAGTTTGAGCAGAGGCAGAAAAAACTCGGGCAAATCCGAGCGCTGGGAATCGATCCGTTTCCGCGCGAGTTTCGCTGGACGGAAACACCGGCGACGATTGTCGAGAAATATTCGGCTGTAACGGCGCAGGAGCTGGAGGCCGACAAGCGCGAAATACGGGTCGCGGGCCGCATCGTCAGCTACCGTTTGATGGGGAAAGCGGGTTTTGCGCATTTGCAAGGTTCCGGCAAGCGTGTCCAGGTCTACGCACGCAAAGATGTGCTTGGCGATAAGGGATTCGAGCTATTTCACTTGCTCGACCTCGGCGATTTGGTCGGAGTCCGCGGCCATTTGTTTCGAACCAAGACCGGCGAATTGTCGGTTTGGGTCGATGAAATTACATTTCTGGCAAAGGCACTGTTGCCGCTGCCCGAGAAATGGCATGGGTTGACCGACGTCGAACTGCGATATCGCCAGCGCTATCTCGATCTGATAGCAAACGAGAAATCGCGGGAAGTTTTCGTAACGCGTGCGCGCATTGTGCAACAAATGCGGCGTTTTTTCGATTCGCGGGGCTATATCGAAGTTGAAACACCGATGATGCATCCGATTCCGGGCGGAGCGGCGGCGCGCCCGTTTGTCACGCATCACAACACGCTGGACATCGATTTGTATCTACGCATCGCGCCGGAGCTTTACCTCAAG
>JAFAZL010000139.1 GCA_019239815.1 Acidobacteriota bacterium | reverse complement strand
CAGCGAAATCCATTTGGTCTTGCCCCCGGAAGCGCCGACCACCCCTAACCGCACAACCGGGTTGGGATCACCGGCCTGCGGGTACTTCTCCATGTCAACCTTCGCGTGGGTTGGCATCCAATTCACAATCGGATAGGAGGGGACGTTCGTTTCATCCATCTGCAGATAAACGAGATCTTTGCCGTCCGGTGACCAGAAGTAGTTGCTACGCACGCTGAGTTCTTCGGCGTATACCCAGTCGACCTCGCCGTTCAGAATATTGTCCTCACTGCCCTCTTTCGCAGGCCGCTCTTGCGTGAGCGCCCGTTCAGCGCCATCGGGCATGTCCCGAACGTAGAGGTTGTGCCCGCGGAGGTAAGCTAGCTTTTTTCCATTCGAGGAAAACTTCGAATCGCTGTTTTGGCCGTTAGACGAAGTGATCTGAACCGCGGTGCCCGTTTCCATGCTGTAGAGCCATAGCTGCCCTTGCGAGTTAAACAGAAGCTGCTGAGAGCTGGGAGCCCACTGGTAAGGATCGATGTGGTAGCGGGTAAGTCGTTCCTTCTCGCGATCGTCTTTGATTTTTTCCACCGAAGTAGCAAGCGATGCGAGCTTGGCATCGGGCACCAGGAGTTTCTTTTCTCCCGTATCGGCGTCCGCGTACCACAGCCCGCCGTGTTCATCGTTATTGTCGCGCTGGATGAACGCGACTTTCTTGCTGTCGGGACTCCATTTCACCGCCTCAGGCGGCCGGCCCGAGAGCCCTCCCGGCGCAAAGATCGCCTCAATCGTGAGCGGCTGTTTGCTGGTGGGGCTGGTCTGTGCATAGAGCCACTGCGCGAGCAGCCAACCTGCGATGGGCAACGCAAGGAGTCTCAAGTTCATCTTCGGCTGGTCCTCAGTCTAATCTCGATCTTCACTTCGAATTCCGAGTCGGGCCGATAACCTACACCGATCCGCAACCCCATTACAACGCAGCCGGCGCCCACCGTCTCGGGGTCTCCGCTCCGTGAGGCACACTCCGCCAAACACATCTTCTTGTGTACTGGCGCAGTAGGGTGCCCCACCCTTGGTTTTCAAGCGTGGGTCCGTCTTCCGGTTTTCCCAATCCCACGACATCCTCTCCCGCGCCTCATCTCGTCTTACGTACGGGCGTAGCACTGCCCCAACTTGCCCGGCCTCCGAGGCCAACCGGGTCCCGATTTCTCCTCTTTCGACTTTCAACTGTCGACTGTCAATTGATTCGAACAGTACCCATCCATTACTCTATTGACTTAATAACAGTCCCATGTTATTCTCTCCCATGAACCGCGCCTCTCTCTTCGAACGCCTCCCAAAATCTCGGTCCACGCGCTCGCGCAACTCCCTTCATTTCAATCGCTTCCCCATTCCCGAATTCGGACACTTCTCCAACGCACGCAAAACACGCCACTTGCGCACTCGTCACGAAACATGGGGGGTATGGGGGTATTCGTCCCAAAACGGGAAAGCAGAGCAGAAAAGCTACTTCGCGGGAACGGGCGTGGCCTCGGGTGCCTTCGCGCCCAGCAGATCCACCAAGACCTGATTCAATTTCGCTCGCATCTGCCCGCGGTCATGCGCGTTCGTGATGTACCGCACCGCTATCTCGGTCCCGCCAACCGCCGGGCGCACATTAATCGCTGGCGCCGCCGACAAGCTGCTCATGTCCGCCGACTTGGCCGTGCCCTTCCATTCGCGTTCGGCCTTTTGCGCATTTTCGGCGGTCTCTTCGAGAACCTTTTTCTTTACCGCATCCACGATCGGATACGGGTCGTGGCCCGCCGGCAGCACCACATTCAACTCGTCCCACAGCCACTGGCCAGAAGTCGAGAAATTGAAATAGTGCCCTTCGATCGCGTAGCTGTTCGTGAATGTTACGCGGCGTCCCGTCGGATGCCCCGAGTCCGTCCAGTTCCCGGTCTCGAGCAGCACCGTATGAAACATTCCCAGCTCGACGACTTCACCCGTCACGCCATTGATCTCGACCCAGTCGCCCAATCGGATTCCGTTCTTACCCATCAGCACAAACCAGCCGATGAATCCGACGATGAAATCCTTCAACGCAACCGTCAGGCCCGCGCCTGCCAATCCGAGAAACGTTCCGAGATTCGGCGGCGGCCCAAAAATCACCAGCAAAATGAAAAGCACGCCGACAACTTGCAGCGACACGCGCGTCACGCCGCGCAAGGTCTCAACTTGTCGCCGGTCCAGTCGCGTCTTCGCCAGCAAACTCGCAATCCACTGATGGAAAAACAATCCCAGCAGCAAGATCGCCAGGATGATTGCGATTCCCTTCAGCGAGCGATTCAACACACTGCGCTGCTCCGTCTGAACGAGCTCGATCCACTTGTCGTAAAGGCCGGCGAGTTCTTTCTCGTCATCGACGCGCTTGTCGTACCCGGCAAGCTTTTTCTGCCGCGCCGCGCGATCTTTAGTCGCGTTGATGACCGAATCCGCGTCGTTGTCGCTCCACGCCAGTCGCGCGGCAGGGGACAAAGCCGCCCCGTCCGCGCTCGCCCCCGCCTTCGATTTGTCGGCGTCAAGCTCCTTCTCGAGCGCATCGTGCCGCGCCGACAGCGTCCCGATCGTGTTCGCCGTCGCCGCCTTCGCTCGCCACAACAACAATTGCTTCTTGTGGAGCGCCCACCACTGCGTCGCCCGGTGAACGAGTCCGCGTTCTTCCGACGGTGTCGTCGCCGCAGCCAGAGCTGTTTCGGTGGCTTTGGTCGAAGCCTCGTGCTCCTTCACCATCGCCTGGATGCGGTCCTGCGGATCGCCGCCCGCGCGAATCAAATCCTGCTTCGCGTCATCGACCTCATCTTGGTCCAGTTCCACCTGCGCGTTCGCGATGTCGAGCTGATCTTCCAGCGAGTCCTTCTGATCTCCCGTCGCCTTGTCGACCGCCGCATCGAGTTGCTTGATCTGCGCTTGTGTAGTCGTCAGGCTATGCTCTGCCTTTTGCAACCGCGACTGGATTTCTTTCGCCTCCGGACTCAACGCAGGCGGGTGCAAGGTCGCGTCGCGCAACGCGGCGGTGAACGCAATATCGACTTCATGATCGGTCAGGCGGATCGCCTCTTCCGCGAGTTGCCTCTCTCCCGGCAAAGTCGCCAGCGGCGCCAGTTGTTGTGCGATTTTCAGTGGAGTCTGATCGACGACTTGCGTTTGCGGCGGCACCTTCGCCTTGCCACTCGAAGCAGCGAGAGTTGGCACGGCAGGCGCCGTCGGCGCCGTCCGGAAAATTCCATACGCCGCCGCAATCAGCAGCAGCGCCAGCGCGATACCGGCGATCTTGTGAAAGGTTTTCATGGCTGAATGCGACTGGTCATTCTATTATGCATGCCCATCGAAGGCACTCTGTGATCTTCCAACGAACGGGGACCTGATGGTTACGACC
>JAFAZL010000069.1 GCA_019239815.1 Acidobacteriota bacterium | reverse complement strand
AATGGGGCGAGCGCAGCTCCACTGACGATTGCCGCGAGACCAGTCGAAATAATAAGGGCGAGCAAAACGATCGTGCCGATTTGTTTGATCGTCGGCAAAATGTCGTGCAATAGAAGGCCGGATGAAACCGCGACGCGTACTTCGCCGAACGGCTGGCCGCCTTTGCTGAAAGGGAAGGTGAGTTCGTAAATTTTCGGAAGACCGGCGAGAACCTTGACTTGATGCACGAAGCCGCGTTGCGTCAATTGCGAAAGCGGCGCGCGGTGCGGCAGGAACTTTCCTTGCGCCGATTCGTCGGTCGATATCAGAACCATGCCGTCGCGATCGGTGATCGCGACTTCGTAGATGTAGATCGTGTCTTTGTCGGCGCGCATCTGGGAGCGAAGGCCCTCATCGATTTTGAAGGCTTGCCAGACGTACTGATGGATGTCTTCGGGACTGTTAGAGATCGGCCGCAGACCTTCATTGGCGGCGTCAGTGAGCGCGCGTTGAGCTTGTTCGAAAACCTGATGCGCGATCTCGTGCGTGCGCTTGTCGGTCTGCTCGAGGAGCTGCGAGAGCAATTGAGCGACGAAGACGCCCGACAACACGGCGACAACGAGCAACACCAGCCCGGTCATCACCAAAGTGAGTTTAGTACGCAGCCGCAGCTGCATCGGGGATTCCTACTCCGCGTCGGCGTTCGCTCCGCCGTATTCTTTCAACTTATTGTGCAGTGTTTTGAGGCTTATGCCCAAAAGATCGGCGGCGCGTGTCTTATTGTTGCCGGTTGCGTTGAGCGTCTGAAGGATGAGTTCGCGCTCCATGGCGTCGACAGTGGTGCCGACGGGAAATTTGATGGTGGAGAGATCGCTCGGGCCTTTGGCTTGCGATTTACCGAATTCGTCGGGAAGGCAGCTGCGCGTAATCAAATCTTTTTCACACATGATCGTGGACCGCTCAAGTACATTGCGGAGTTCACGAATATTCCCAGGCCACGTGTAGCTGCGGAAGATGTCGAGCACTTCGGTGCCGATACCGCGAACGTTTTTGCCGTGCTTGGCGTTGACGTCGCGAAGGATGTGTTCGACGAGCAGCGGAATGTCGTCTTTGTGATCGCGCAGCGGCGGCAAGTGAATGTGGAAGACGTTGAGACGGAAGAATAAGTCCTGCCGCAGTTGGCCGTTGCCGACGGCTTCTTCCGGATCTTTATTGGTGGCCGCGAGAACGCGGACATCGACAGGGGTTTCGCTCTTGCTGCCCAGGCGGCGGACTTTCCGATCTTCCAGAACTCGAAGCAATTTTGCCTGCGTCGGCGCGGGCATTTCGCCGATTTCGTCGAGGAGCAGCGTGCCGCCGTCGGCCAGTTCGAAGCAGCCGATCCGACGTTCGGCGGCGCCCGTGAATGCGCCGCGCTCGTGGCCGAAGATTTCGCTTTCCATCAGGGTTTCAGGAATCGCGGAGCAGTTGATGGCGACGAATGGGCCGGAAGCGCGCGGCGAGAGTTTGTGGATGCTGCGGGCGACGATTTCTTTGCCGGAGCCGGTTTCGCCGGTGATCAACACGGAAGCGGAGCTTGGCGCAGCCATCTCAACGATGCGCATGACTTCCTGCATCGCTTTCGATCCGCCGACGAGATCGCCGAGACGACCGGTTTCGCGGAGCTGGCGCTGCAAAACAGCAAGCTGGCGGGTATCTCGCGCTTTTTCCAGACAACGATCGAGAAGCGCACGTAACACTGGCGCTTTCATCGGCTTTTCGATGTACCAGAAGGCGCCGGATTCAATGGCGGCTACGGCGCGCTCGTCGCTGCCTTTGCCAGTGATGATGATGCTGGGAACATTGCGGAGTTCGCTACCGAGCTGTTTGAGCAGGTCGAGGCCGTTCATGCCGGGGAGTTCGACGTCGGCGATGAGCGAATCGGGCTGGAAACTGCCGAATTTTGCGAGAGCGTCTTCAGCGGTGCCGACACCGAGAACGTCGTAACCCCATTTTTGCAGGAGCTGTTCGTAACCTTTGCGCGCGTTGTCTTCGTCTTCGACAATCAAGACGCGATCTTTGCGTTCGCCGGTATCGGTGCGAATCGCTGTGGTTGTGTCTTCCGCCATGCGGACCTTGGCCTCTCTCCTGAGGTAATGATGCTAGCAGCGGCTTCAGCGTGTGCTGGACCTTTGACTGTAACAAGCGGGCGCGGGATTTGCCAAGTTCGAGGGAGACTGTGCTTCCGGGCAGATCGGGTTCAGGCAGATTGGCGTATCAATGGTTCGAAGGACTTAGTAATTTTGCAGCATCGCGAAGTTCAAATCCCAGGTCCGTCGCTGGAGAGCGAGATGACGTCCGTCCGGTGATGGCTGCTGGTTGACAATCCAACTCCGCGGAGGGCTCGTCCAAGCCGTTTTGTATTTTCCATTTGGCTCGACGTAGAGAAGGCTCGCATTCGAATCTGCTATCTGATTACTCATCACATAAAGATGTTGACTGTCGGCCGCCCACGCCGGCGTTTGAAGTAGGTGCTCGCCCGCAAGGGTAATTGTTCGCGAGCCCGTACCTTCTGTACTCAAAATTTCAACCTGATTGCCTACGGCCTTGGGTACGTAGGCAAGGTATCTACCGTCGGGTGAAAGATTCCAGTTAGAGCTGGGAAGATCGAGAAGATCGGTACGTCCGAATTGCGCACCGCGTCCGCGAATAGGATCGAGTTGAAAAAACAAGCGTTGCCGATTCGAGATTTCGGAAGAGATGCACACAGCTGCTCGGACGGCACATTCGAACAGGATATCGCCGGTTAGAACGGATGTGGGGGTCCCCCCATCGCTCGGCATCCGAAAAAGCTCAAGCGCCGTGCCCGTTGAATGGCGGTCATGAAGTCGCGTAAAAAGCAGCCACTTTCCATCGGAGGTGAAAGCCGCGGTGCCGCGGCGATCCAAATCCGTAATTATCTGTTGGAACTCTTGCGTCTCTAATTCTGCGAGGTAGAGTCCGATTTCGCCGCGCGGCTCCCAATAGAATGCCAACTTGTGTCCATCGCTCTGCCAGAACGGCCCGGAGGCGTTCCAACCCTCGGTGCGCAGGGGTTTTGTCTCGCTGAGCTCTCCAGTCGGCTTAATTGTGCTTATTAAGATCTGGTCCTTCGGACGCATCTGACGGAAGATCAAAGCCTTTCCATCTCCCGACTCACTTATGTCGGCAATATTGAGCCCAGGATAGCCCGTTACTCGGGAGCGCTCAGAAACGACTTGGCCAGTTTTCGGATCTGCTGCGATCGCCCAGATGTTTGAATATCGGGCGTTTGGCTCGGGTTCGCGGAGAGTAAACAACACCCTTCCGTCTGTGGTCCAATGAACCGGGTTGAGCCCGTGTACTTTCCTCAGGTTTCGATCGGACAAAATCTCAAGCTCGTGTCCGCCTTGACGATCACAGGAAAAGATTGCATCTTTCTCGCCTCCCTGCTCGTCCACTGAACTCGACACGTAGACAATCCGTTGCGAGGTCGGAGACCAATCAACTTCGCCCACAGTGCCGGCTACCCTCAGAACGGTTGGATTCTCGCCCTCCGAGCCCATAATCCGAATTTCGCCGGGTGCGGAGAGGGTGACAAATGCAATCCACTCTCCGTCAGGCGACAGCGCACCATCGAAAACGTCTTTGTCAGCCGATAGCCGTTTTTTCTTCCCGTCAAACGTGGATACTTTCCATAGACCGATCGAGTCATCACCCGTTGTCAAAAGATGGGCGCCGTCTGGATACCAAGAAACCACCCACGCGTGCGATGCCTTGTAAAGAGGCCTTGTGTCACCACTGCTAATTTGGACCAATGAGAATCCGTGGGCGCTGTCGAACGTTGCGAGTTGCGTTCCGTCCGGCGAGATGACTGCACTTTCGACGGGGTTATCGGTCGAGCTAGCCGTAAGGTCGCGAAGGATCATCGGTTTTT
>JAFAZL010000023.1 GCA_019239815.1 Acidobacteriota bacterium | reverse complement strand
GACATGGGCACGTCGATGATCACGATCAGCGGCGGCGAGCCGTTGATGCACCCGGAGCTGGAAGAAGTGATCCGGCACATGCGGAAGCGTGGCATCTATGCCGGGATGATCACAAACGGATTTTTGCTGAGCAAAGAGCGAATTCAGAAGTTGAATGATGCGGGGCTGGAGTTTCTGCAGATCAGCATCGACAACGTGACGCCGGATGAGGTGTCAAAAAAGAGCTTAAAGACGCTGGATTCGCGGCTGGAATGGCTGTCGCAGTACGCAGTGTTTCAGGTAAACATAAATTCGGTGCTGGGCAGCGGCGTGAAGAATCCCGAGGATGCGCTGACGATTGCGAAGCGTGCAGTGGAGCTGGGATTTACGAGCACGGTGGGCATCATTCACGACGGGGAAGGTCAGCTCAAGGGATTGAACGAGCGGCAGATCGAGATTTTTGAAGAGATCATGTCGATGGGAAAGAGTTCGTTCTCGCGATTTAACGATTTTCAGCACAACGTGGCGCGGGGGAAAGAGCACGAGTGGCGGTGCCGGTCGGGCTCGCGATATTTGTATATTTGTGAGGATGGGTTAGTGCACTGGTGCTCGCAGCAGCGCGGCTATCCGGGAATTCCGTTAGACCAATACACGACGGAGATGCGGCACCGCGAGTACTACGTCGAAAAGTATTGTGCGCCGAAATGCACCGTGTCTTGTGTACAGCAGGTCGGAATACTGGATAACTGGCGCGGGAAGCAGACGTTGAAGCCGAAGCCGATGGCTCCGACGGCGGTTGCGGCTGCGTCGCAGTTGGTGCAGATCGGGCAGAAGTGACTGGTGACTCGTGAATGGTGACGGGCTAATCGCTGCCCTTAAGTGTTGGTGCGAACCGCCGCGACGCGCGGAAGTTCATAGCTGGGTGGTTGAGGGCCGGTGAGGCCGCAAAAAGTAGATCCCTCGCTTTGCTCGGGATGCCAGATATAGCCTTTTTGTAGTTCCAGACTTGGTGTGGTTCCAGGCTTCCTGTAGTTCCTACCATTGCACATTCGTTCGAGCCGTCAATTGACGACGGGTGAGTTGTTTCCAACAATTGAGTTATGGCGGAAGCGGCGATTCAGGCTGAGAACCTGACCAAGGACTATCCCTTCGGGTTCCTTCATTTAAAGAAGAAGAGATCGCTGGAAGGCTTGACCATGCGGGTCGAGGACGGCGAGGTGTTCGGATTTTTGGGTCCGAATGGCGCCGGCAAATCGACGACGATTAAGCTGCTGGCCGGACTGATTTTCCCGACGGCCGGAACGGCACGGATCCTGGGAAAGCCGATCAGCGATATTTCGATGCACCAAGATATCGGGTATCTCCCGGAGCAGCCCTACTTTTATGACTACCTGACCGGAGCGGAGCTCCTCGACTATTTCGCGCAAATTCACAATTTCAAGGCGAGCGACAGGCGGGAGCGTGTGGACCGGATGCTGAAGAAGGTTGGGCTCGAGACGGCACGCAAAATTCAGTTGCGAAAGTATTCCAAAGGCATGCTCCAGCGCGTCGGGTTGGCGCAAGCGATTTTGCACGATCCGAAAGTGGTGATTCTGGATGAGCCAATGTCGGGGCTGGATCCATTGGGCCGGCGAGAAGTACGCGACATCATCCTGGAACTGAAGAAGGAAGGGCGCACTGTTCTTTTCTCGACGCACATTTTGTCGGACGCGGAAATGCTTTGCGACCGCGTCGGCGTCATCGCGGGAGGGAAACTGCGCGGCGTGGGCGCGCCGGACGAAATTGTGGGAATCCAGGCGCACGGTATGGAGATTTTGTTTGAGCTAATTGGAGATAAGGCCACCGCGCCGGCCGTGGCAGCTCTGCTCAGCAAGGCCACACGCACCGGGAACCGGTATCGAATGCACATCGAGGAAGCCGAGCTCTACGCGACATTGGAGCAGTTGAAAAATGCGGGGGCACGAGTTCTCTCGCTGACGCAGATGAAAGCGTCGCTCGAGGAATTCTTCATGGGCCTCATTTCTGCGGATCGCGCCCAAGCGAACGCAGTGGATGTGTACGGAAAATGACGCGCGTCGGCATAGTAGCGCTGAATACGTTTCGCGAAGCGGTGCGTGACCGCGTCCTGTACAACCTTGTCTTTTTTGCGCTGCTGTTGATGGCGGCGGCCGTCGTGGTCGGGCAGATTTCGATCGGCATCGAGCAACTCGTCATCATTAATCTGGGGTTGAGTGCGATCTCGGTGATCGGGCTTTTGATGGCGGTGTTCATTGGCGTGGGGCTTGTTTCGAAGGAGATGGATAAGCGCACGCTATACGCGCTGCTTGCAAAGCCGGTGCGGCGGTGGGAATTTCTGCTGGGGAA
>JAFAZL010000375.1 GCA_019239815.1 Acidobacteriota bacterium | reverse complement strand
AACTTCGCCCGCTCGCGCTATCGCGCCGCCACTCGCATTCTGCCGATTTCCGAATGGGTCGCCGGAATTCTCGCCAAGTCCGGTATTCAGCAGGAGCAAATGACCGTCGTCTACGAAGGCGTCGAGGTGTCGCGCCTTCCTTCGCCGCAAATCCGCCACGCCGCCCGCGCCCGCTGGGGCATCACCGACGAATCTCCGTTGATCGGCTGCGTCGGCGTTTTGCTTCCAGATAAAGGGCAAGACTCGCTCATCCGCGCGCTCGCCGCGATTCGCGCCGAATTTCCAGCAGCGAAATTACTTCTCGTCGGCGACGGCCCCGACAAACCGCGCCTCACACAACTCGCCGCAAAACTCAACGTTACCGACGCCGTGATCTTCACCGGCTTCGTCAGCGCGATGGAGTCCGTCTATCCTGCGCTCGACCTCTTCGCCTTCCCCTCGCGCTTCGAAGGACTCGGTACGTCGCTGCTCTCCGCGATGAGCTACGCAATCCCGTCTGTCGCTTTCCGCACCTGCGCCTTCCCCGAAATTATCGAGCACGGCCGCAGCGGCCTTCTCGCCGAACTCAACAACGACGCCTCGCTCGCCAATTCCATCGCCGCTATTCTTCGCAATCCCGAAATCGCTCTGCAAATGGGCCGCGCCGCCCGCCAACGCATCGACCAGAAATTCTCCGCCCCCAAAATGGTCGACAACATGCTCTCCGTCTACGAATCTCTGCTGGCTCCCAAATCAGCTCCGCCACAAGAGTCAGAATAAACCCTACTCATACCGCAACGCCCTGGTCGGCTCGATCCGCGCGGCCTTCCTCGCCGGCACAAACGCCGCCAGCATCGTCACCACAAAAAGCAGCGGCACCACGATCGCATACGCCACAAAATCCACTCCGCCCGCGTTGAACACCATCGAATTCATCATCCGCTCGACGCCAAATCCCATGGCGATCCCAATCCCCGTTCCAATCGCCACCAACACCATCCCCTTCCCCATCATCAACCGCATCACATCGCCGCGCGCCGCGCCTATCGCCATTCGAATCCCAATCTCGCGAGTACGCCGGCTCACGTTGTACGCCACCAAGCCATACAGTCCTGCAACCGTCAGTATCAGGCCGACAATACCCATCGCTCCCACCAACTTCATTGCCACCGCCGGCCCGCGTATCGCGCGATTCAAATACATATCTTCGTAAGTCATCGTCGTCAGCATCGGCATGTTCGGATCCATCTTCCGCACAACATCCTTCACCGCATCCACCAAACTCAACGGATTCTCGCTCGATCGCACCATCAACACCATTCGCGCGATCGGATGCTGCGCCATCGGCAAATAAACAAAATCAGCGTTCTTGTCGAACGTGTCGCGCACCTTGATCGTCTGCGCGATTCCCACAATCTCCACCGGTACGCCGTCGCTTCGATCCAACCGGAATCGCTTCCCTACCGCATCCTGTCCGGGCCAGTAGTGATGCGCAAAATATTCGTTCACCACTGCCACGCGCGGACTCTCTGGCGTATCGGAAGCCAAAAACCCCCGCCCGCGCAAAATCGGAATTTGCATCGTTGCGAAATAATCCTCATCGGCCGTATCCATCACCGACGTAAGATTTTGTCGATCGCGGGGCATCTGAAATCCGTCTGGCACAAACGCGATTGCATCGAAATCGTCCCTGCCCATCGGCACGTTCTGTGTCAGCGTCGCGCCTACCACTCCCGGCGCCTCTCGCACCCGATCCTTCAGCACTTTGAAAAACTGCTTCGTCTGCACGCTGTCGTACTGCATCAGGCGCGGATCGAACGTCGTCATCAACAGGTGATCCTTCGCAAAATCCATCCCGTCCAGCAGCGTGTTCTGGAATCCACGCACCATCAAAAACGAAGCCGTCAGCAGCATCAGCGACATCGCCACCTGCGCCACTACCAACACGCTCCGTCCCCAGAGCCGCTTGCGCCGAGGTACATCTACATCGGCCGTCTTCAACCCTTCGACCAGATCGGTCTTCGAACTCTGCAGCGCCGGCACCAGCCCGCAAATCAGTGCCGCCGCCACCGAAAACAAAATGCTCGCCACCAGTACGCGCGTGTTCATCTGAAACGGAATCATCAACGGCAGATCGCTCATCAACACGATGCTTCGGATCGACTGAAACCACGCGCAAATTCCGTAGCCGATCGCGATCCCTCCCGCTCCTCCAAGCAACGCCAGAATCAAGCTCTCCGTCATCAGTAGACGCACTAGCCGCAATCGCCCCGCTCCAATCGCCAGTCGCACCGCAATCTCCCGCTTTCGCGCTCGCGCCCGGCTCAGCAGCAATCCCGCCACATTCGTACACGCGACCAACAGCACCGCGATCGCCAGCGTCACAAAAATCACGCTGAACTTCCATTCCACCTCGTCATCCCGCGTCCGCATCTCAAACTGCGTCGCCACCGCAATTCCCCGCCCGCGATTCGTTTTTGGATATTCCTTCTCGAAGTTCTGTCCCACCACCGCGCCTTCATTTTTTGCCTGTGCCACGGTCACGCCCGGCTTCAGTCGTGCTCTCACCAACAGTTCGCGATCGTCTCGATCCTCGAAAAAATTCTTCTGCGGGTCCGTCGAAAAAACCTTCGCCATCGCCAGCGGCATGTAGAAATCCGGCTGCCTAAAAATCAGCATCCCTGGAAAATTCTCCGGCGCCACGCCGACCACGGTAAATTCAGTCCCGTTCAATCGCACCTTCCGCCCTATCACGTTCGGATCACTCGCGAACTCGTGCTTCCAGAACGCCGGCCCCAGCACCAACACCGCATCCCGCCCCGGCACAACATCCTCGTCCTCTCGAAATCCGCGTCCGAACGATGGTTCGACTCCGAGCACTCGAAAATAATTACCCGACACTCGCATGCCTCCCTTTACCCGCGGCGTCTCGGTG
>JAFAZL010000011.1 GCA_019239815.1 Acidobacteriota bacterium | reverse complement strand
TCGACCCCAACACCTGCCTCCGCCACGAATAGTTGGTCCTAATCACTCCTCTACATCTTGTGCCGTAAGAGATAACGCGCTAAACTCTCTCCAGCCTTTACGACTAGGTCCCCTCCGTTCTTAAGGTGCCGTCCAAATGCTTTCCCTTCTCAAACGCCTCTGGCGCCAGGAATCCGGCCAAGACGCAGCCGAATATGCCCTTTTGATCGTTGGTATCGCCATCGTTGTGGTTGGCGCGATATACGCGTTTGGCAACTCTACTGGGCACACCTTCGGTGGCGCCGCGCAAACCGTTATTGGCGGCTCATCGAGCGGTGCTGGTGGCGGCAGCGGTAGCGGCGGAAGCGGTGGCACAGGCGGTTCCGGTGATCAGGGTGGCGGTTCCGGAGGAAGCGGCGGCAGCGGTGGACAAGGCAGTGGCTCCGGTAGCGGCGGCTCGGGTGGCGGTTCGGGCTCCGGTGGTAGCGGTGGTTCCGGCGGGAGTGGCGGCAGCGGTGGAAGCGGCGGGTCCGGCGGCAGCACCGGCGGCAATCCCCAAAATCCGCCCAAACCTCCCGGCAGCAATTAAGTTTCTCGGTTCCTCTCTTTTTCACTCAATTTCGCTCTTTAATTTTTCCCGTCTTCCTCTCCTTTGAGCCGCAACGCTCCTAACTTTTCGCCGTCTCTGCGTTGAGTCTTTCTTTACCTTCTCTTTCGACTTCCCACCAAGCACCGTCGAACTATCCTCCTCTACAGTAGACCCTGTAGGCGCAAGAGGAACTCCCAAATCGATCCGGCGGAAATCTCCAAGTGCGCGCAGCTTGAACCGTACGAAGAGAAACCCTCTGACCCCATGTGGTATCAAACACACATGCAACAGCCCAGTCGTCGCCGCATCGAACTCGACGCCCTTCGCGGGCTCATGCTCGTTTGGATCACCTGCACTCACCTTCCGACGATCGCGTCGACGTACGTCAATCAGCCCTTCGGTTTCGTCTCGGCTGCCGAAGGATTCATCTTTCTATCAGCACTATTTACGGGTCGCATCTACTACCGGCTCGCGCAGCACGATGGTTACCGCCCGATGACGCTGAAACTCTGGGCGCGGACCGTGCGCTTGTACCTTTATCACGCCCTCTTGCTGGCGTTCGTCTTCCTCGTCGCCGTGCCCATCGCGTCTCGCGGTAATCGCCCTGGCCTTCATAACCTGCTCGATTTTTATTTCGACGCCGGCGCGCGCCGCGCAGTCAGCGAAGCCTTCCTTCTCATCTATCGCCCTCCTCTGCTCGACATTCTCCCGATGTACATCATCTTTTTGGTCTTCACGTCAGCCGCGCTGCTACTGACCAGAAGCATTCCATGGAAGACGGTTCTATCGACTGCGTTCGTCATCTGGATGATGGCCCAATTCGGATTTCGCGCCCAAGAGCACGCGCTCGTGAGCAAAATCATCCCGACTCACATCCCACTCAATGAAATGGGTTCGTTCGATCTTTGGGCTTGGCAGTTTCTCTGGATCGTCGGCATCTACTTAGGTGTGCGCTGGGGTCGCGGCGATCTAAACATCGACGTCTGGGCGAAGCGACTCATGGTTCCTTCCATCGTCGTAGCTGCGTCCTTGTTCGAATTGCGCCGCGCTCTCTCTAACGGCCAGGACCTTGGTCCCTTTGAAGCCCTCTTCGACAAGTGGCATCTCGGCCCCATCCGCCTGATGAATTTCGCCGCTGTCGCTGTCCTGCTGATCCTTCTGCAGCCAGTGCTTAAGCCTCTCGCGTTCCGCCCGCTTGTTTGGCTCGGTCAGGCCTCTCTTCAAGTGTTCTGCGTCCATCTGCTCTTTTGCTTTGCCGGGCTCACGCTGCTTGGCAACGCGTCCATGCTCAGCACTGCAAAACAAGTCGGCTTGCTGGCCACGACCTTCGCCGCCATGTTGATCACCGCCAAGCTCTTCTCAAAGACCGAAGCGAAGCAGGAGCGCCAACCAAGAGCGAATCCGACCGACGACGCACCTCAGCCGCCGAAGGCGAGAATCCAGCCCGAACCCGTGCACACTCCACTCTCGTCAGTAACTACCACCCTGCCAGCCTCCGCTCCTGGCGATTAACTGTCACTTGACACTGTTTGGATTCTCTTTCTTCACAAAATCCATTTTCTCTTTTCAATTTCCTCTTCTGCGAAGCGCGATATAGTCTCGTCGCCAACTCTATGAAGAAATCGACCACACAACAAAATTCAAAAGCAGTTCGACCCCCGATTCCCGAACTGCTGCAATTTCTGGCGCCATACGACGTCGCGATCCAAAGACTGGCGCTCGAAGTCCGCGCCTATCTTCTGACGATCGAACCGCGCGTCACCGAAACCATCTACGACGCCTACAACGCCGTCGCCATAGGCTATTCCTTCACCGGCCGCCTCAAGGAGTGCTACTGCCACGTCGCGGTCTACAGTAAGCACGTAAACCTGGGCTTCAATCACGGCGCCAACTTGCAAGACCCGCAAAAAATCCTGCAAGGCAAAGGCAGCCAGGTCCGCCACGTAACGATCCACGAAAAAAGCGATCTCGCCGGCTCATATCTGAAAGGTCTGGTGCGAGCCGCCATCGTAAACGCCCGAGCCCTAAGCGTAGCCGGCAGCATCCCCGAAATCGAACCCCAAAGCATCGTCAAAGCCATCTACGTGAAACGTCGCAGGCCCACATAGCGGTCTTCGCAGGTAAACTTGGGATGTGAGCTTCTCTTTGACGAGACCTAGAGCGACACAACGACCAGCCATGCTGTGTGGCGTGGCTCTGATGTTCGCGTCTTTCTCCGTGAACAGTTTGCGCGCGATTCCTTACCCGCCGCATTCGGGGTGGAAGCAAAAAGGTTCAGCACCAGCCGAGAAGCTGACATGGAAGACCGTGGATTTTGCGATCGTGCGGTACAACGACGATGCGCCCGCTTCCTGGAATATGTACCACGGCGAGAAAAAGGGTCTCCTGCTCATACGGCTTTGGCGTCGCTACTTGTTTCTGAATCTCCAGGACCAGGAAGTCTACGAACTCGATCCACAGAAAGTGAAAGTGCAGGGCGACAATAGCGTCGAGTGGTCGCCGTCGGATTTGCCCTCGGATCCGATTGAGACTTCAGAGTGGAAAGTTCGTGATGTGGGACCGATGAAGAGAATCAAATTTCGGTTCGGAAAGTCTGGAAATTTTTTGGATATTCAGTTGCCATTGCTGATCAACGGCAAGCCGATGTACTGACCGCATTCGCAGAGGGCGCATTGATACAACCTGAGAGCGAATCCTCATAATCAGCGCCGGTAGATTCCGTAATACCACGGAATGCCCAACGCGCCAGGCTCGACCGCGACTTCCACAAGATCGCCAATCTGAAAGCGGTCAAAGTCGTCGGAGTCCACCGCCAAGCGCTCGTAGGGCTGCCCCAGGCGCCAACCACGAACCGAAAGCCGCCGCGTGCCGCGAACAAGACCCTTCATATTGAATCGCCCAACCACGGCAGTTGGGTGGTAGGTGATGTTCTTCGCGTTGTCGAGCCGACCATTCACAAAGAGCGTTGCTGCCAGAATCCACGGGAGCGGGATAAACCCCGCGTAAATGCGCTTAAGAACTTCGATTTCCTT
>JAFAZL010000868.1 GCA_019239815.1 Acidobacteriota bacterium | reverse complement strand
AATGGCGTTTTTCTGGCTTCAGTTGCGAGACCCTGGTAGTAGAACCACAAAGGAATGTTAAAAGCCACACTCAAAACCATCAGCAACGGTCCTCGAAACCGCTTCATGTTTGCAAAACGCCGGTTTTGAATTCCTGAATGACGGGATTCAGCGCGGCGGCTTCCAGTGCGGCGATTAGAGCTTCGCGTGTGTGCGCCGGGTCGATGATCGCGTCGACCCAGAGGCGGGCGGCGGCGTAGCGTGGGTCGCTCTGCTTGTCGTAAGTCGCCTTCACGGAGGCGAGGAGTTCCTGCTTCGCCTTCTCGTCGACTTTTTTGCCTTCGCGCTCGAGTTGCTTGAGCTTGATTTCGGCGAGCGTGCCTGCGGCAGCGTCGCCGCCCATCACGGCGTAGCGTGCCGTGGGCCACGCGAAAATGAAACGCGGATCGTAGGCCTTGCCGCACATGGCGTAATGTCCGGCGCCGAAGCTGCCGCCGCAGATCACGGCGATTTTGGGCACCACGCTGTTAGACACCGCGTTGACCATCTTTGCGCCGGCGCGGATGATGCCGCTCCATTCGGCGTCTTTGCCGACCATGAAGCCGTTTACGTCGTGCAGGAAAATCAGCGGGATGCGGTTCTGGTTGCAATCCATGATGAAGCGCGACGCTTTTTCGGCGGATTCGGTGTAGATGACGCCGCCGAATTCGATGCGCTTTTGATCGGAGCCGCGCGCCAGTGTGTGCACGTGCTTCTTTTGATTCGCGACGATGCCGACGGCCCAGCCGCCGATGCGCGCATAACCGCACAGTACGGTCTCGCCGTATTCGGAACGATATTCCTCGAACTCGCTGCCATCAACGATACGCGCGATGATTTCACGCATGTCGTACTGCTTGCCGGGATCGTTGGAGAACACACCGTAGATTTCACTTGCGGGATAAAGCGGCTCGCGCGAAGCGACGTGGCTGAAGGGCGACGGGTTCGGCGCGCCCATTTTGTCGACGAGAGCGCGGATGCGCGCGATGCAGGCATCGTCATCGGGCTCGCGAAAATCGACAGTGCCGCTGATTTGCGAGTGCATTTGGGCGCCGCCGAGTTCTTCGGCGGAATATTTTTGACCGATGGCAGCTTGCACCAACGCGGGGCCTGCGAGAAATAGGCCGGAGCCCTCGGTCATCAGGATGTGATCGCACATCACTGGCAGGTATGCGCCGCCCGCGACGCACATGCCCATGATTGCGGTGAGTTGCGGAATGCCCATGGCGCTCATCACCGCGTTATTGCGGAAGACGCGGCCGAAGTCGTCAGTGTCTGGGAACACGTCTTCCTGCAAGGGAAGAAAAACGCCGGCGGAGTCGACCAAATAAATCGTGGGAATGTGGTTTTCGATCGCGATGTTTTGCGCGCGGATGACTTTTTTCGCGGTCGTCGGAAAGAACGCACCAGCCTTCACTGTAGCGTCGTTGGCGATGAGCATGAACATGCGTCCGCAGATGCGCGCGAGGCCGGTGACCGTGCCCGCCGCGGGCGCGCCGCCCCACTCTTCATACATCTCGTAGGCGGCGTAGGCGCTCAGCTCAAAGAAATGCGAGCCGGGGTCGATGAGCTTGGCGATCCGTTCGCGAGCGGTGAGGCGGCCTTTTTTGTGCTGCGACTCGATCGCTTTGGCGCCGCCACCCTGCACGATCTGTTCCTCTTCGTTCTTGATCTGGGAGACGAGATCGACGACCTTACGGCTGTTTTTGGCGAACTCAGGGGACTTCGTGTTGACGCTGGTTTTCAGGACGGACGCAGGCACTCGCAATCCCTCGTGGCGAAAATAGCGGACTCTGCCGACCCCATGCAAAAAACGGATCGTCCTGTGATGGTTGCAGGCAATTCAGTATACGGGCTTAGGCGAGCGAGCGCGAGGGCGAGAGAAAATTGCGCGGACAAATTGCAACGGGTTCGTTATACTGCGCGGCAGCGGCCTTGTTGTTGCGCCGCAATCCTGTCTTGGAGGCGCCTGTGACGACCCTTGTCGAAGTTCTCACGGGCGGGTGTGCCTCCGGACTCTTTTCTTCGGACTCCTCAGGCAAGTAGCACCGCCCTCTCATTCCATTGATTGAGTTGTTGAGCCTGCGACTGCGTCGGCGTGCGTTTGCGTTTGTTTGCCCACGCCGAGAGTCGCGCTGCTGCACTGCGTTCTCGCGGACGCGGTGTCGATGCCGCTTTGCGGCAGGAGGGTGCGCGAGTGCTTTTAGAGAATTTGGGATGGAACGGATATTTCGAGGCGTTGTGGCGGGATGAGTTTGGAGCGGAACTGAACGGCCTAAAGGCGAGCCGAGTTGTGTCCCAGCAACGAGGCCTGTGGAGAATTGCAGGGGAATTTGGCGAGTGCTGGGCGGAGCCGTCGGGAAAATTGCGCGGCCTTGCAGAAGTCGAAGGTGAAGCTGCGTGGCCCGCGGTCGGCGACTGGGTTGCGGCGGAGAGCGTTGGCGCCGATCGGGCGATTTTGCATTGGGTCTTACCCCGACGAGGTGTGTTTTCGCGGAAGGCTCCGGGCAAGCGCATCGAGCAGCAAGTCATCGCGGCGAATGTCGACATGGCGTTTCTCGTGGCGGCGCTCGATATGGATTTCAGTCCGCGGCGGCTGGAGCGATATCTCGCGGAGTGTTGGGATTCGGGAGTGCCACCGGCCATTGTGCTGAACAAGGTGGACGAGTGTGACGACGTTGATGCGCGGGTCGCGGAGACGGAACGCGTCGCGATCGGGGTGCCGATCATTGTCCTGAGTGCGCGAACGGGGCAGGGAATGGAGGCGTTGGAGGCGCTTCTATCGCCGGGAAAGACGATCGTGCTGCTCGGTTCGTCGGGCGTAGGCAAGTCGACGCTTGTGAATCGATTGCTGCTCGAAGAAAAACAGGCGACGCGGCCGAC
>JAFAZL010000855.1 GCA_019239815.1 Acidobacteriota bacterium | reverse complement strand
AAGTTCGCTCGTCAATCTGCTCTTGCTGTTAGCGAGTATTTCGTTCGTGCTGGACTTTTTGCGCGAGCGCGAGAATATGCGGCACCCGCGTCCGGGATGGGACGCGATGCCGCCGCGCGGATGGTTTTCATCGTCGCTGCGGCGCGTGCGATTGAAGAAGGATGGCGGCGCGGGATCGGATCGGGCGACGTCTTCGGCGTCGCAGATGAAGGCGACGCGAGCGGCGTAGGACAAGGCGAAGTAAAGACACGAAAGATGTATAGCAGCAACGATGCGGCCGGCGCGAAGATTGCGCTCGTTGATTGAGACTGCATCTCTCGTCTCTCTTCACGAATTTCCAACTACAAGTTGGGTTTCATTGTGTCGAGTTCTTCGCTCGCAGTGACGCTGAGGTGTGTCTATGTGAAGAGCGATTTGAGGACTTGGGTGCGGTAGTCGAAGATGCGGCGGACGTCGGGGGCGACGAAGACGGAATTGATCAGGGAGCCGCCGAGGACCGCGTAGTCCACGTGGTCGGAAACTTGTGTGCCGCCATCTTGTGCGACGAAGCGGTGTTCGTGGCGCCAAAGGCGATAGGGGCCGCTGAGTTGTTCATCGATGAAGCAATACGGAGGATCCCATGCGGTGATTTCGCTTTCCCACGAGATGGGGATGCCGTGGAGGCGGAGTCTGTAGCGGATGTGCGTGCCGGGTTTCATCACGATTGGATCGGGCGTAATGACTTGGAATTTGAGGAAGGGTGGAGTGAGGCGTTCGAGATTGTGGGCGTCGGAGAAGAAGGGGAACACTTCGTCGATGGGGCGGGGGAGGAAGATGGTGCGGTCGATGGAGAAGGTTTTCACGGGAGTTGGACGAGACGGGCGCTGGACAGTATACGGGAAGGCGGGAGGGGCGGATGAGTTTGATCCCGGTAGCCGGGGGAATTGGGCGGTTAGGCGTAGGCGGTGAAAGCGGTGCTGAAGCGCCGCAGTCCACGTGGGTCAAGATGAAGTTGAGTCTGAACCCCGCGATCTGGGATGCGATCGCGGCTACAGGGGTGGCTGAGTCAGCCGCCGTGGCTGCCGCCGGTGAGTTCGCGGACGATGTTGGAGACGAAATTTTTGGCGTCGCCGAAGAGCATGAGCGTTTTGTCGAGATAGTAGAGCGGGTTGTCGATGCCTGCGAAACCGGCGGCCATGCTGCGCTTGATGACCATGACGGTGCGGGCTTTGTCTACGTCAAGGATGGGCATGCCGTAGATGGGGCTGGTGGGATCGGTGCGCGCGGCGGGATTGGTCACATCATTGGCGCCGATGATGAGGGCGACGTCGGTTTGGGCGAGATCGCCGTTGATCTGATCCATTTCGAGGAGCTTGTCGTAGGGGATGTCGGCTTCGGCGAGGAGCACGTTCATGTGGCCGGGCATGCGTCCGGCGACGGGGTGAATGCCGAAGGTGACGTCAACGCCGCGTTTGGTGAGCGAATCGTAGAGTTCGCGGACTTTGTGCTGGGCTTGCGCGACGGCCATGCCGTAGCCGGGGACGACGACGACTTTGCTCGCGGCGCCGAGGATGCCGGCGGCTTCTTCCGGTGTGGCGCTGCGGACGGGCGGAGCTTCTTTGGCGCCGCTCGCGGCGGTTTGAATTTGACCGAAGCCGCCGAAGAGAACATTGGTGAAGGAACGGTTCATCGCTTTCGACATGATGACCGAGAGGATGAAACCGGAAGAGCCGTCGAGAGCGCCGGCGATGATGAGGAGCTTGCTATTGAGGACGAAGCCCATCGCGGCCGCGGAGAGACCGGCGTAGGAATTCAAAAGCGAGATCACGGTGGGCATGTCAGCGCCGCCGATGGGGATGACGAGCATCACGCCGAAAATAAGCGGGATGATGATCATGATCGGGAAGAGGCGGATCTGGTCGGGATGGATGACAAGAATTACGGCGACGACGAGCGCGATCGCGAAGAGCAGGGCGTTTACGAAATTCTGGCCTTTGTAGGTGATCGGGCGCTGCGGGAGGACTTCCTGTAATTTTCCGGCGGCCATCAGGCTGCCGGTGAAGGTGAGGGAGCCGAGAATCACTTCCATTGAGAGGACGGCCATCATGAAGGGGCCGATGTCGGGAGCGCGGAGGTAGAACTCGGCGGTGCCGACGACAGTGACGCAGAGCGCGCCGAAAGCGTGGCTGAGTGCTGTTCGCTGGGGAACAGCCGTCATGGCGACGTTGCCGAGCGGGATGCCGATGATGGTGCCGACGACGAGGCCGATGGCGATGAGCTTGTAGTCGATGATGCCAGCGTGCAGCAGAGTGCCGCCGATCGCGAGCATCATGCCGGCTTCGCCGGCGAAGAGGCCGCGTCGGGCGGTGACCGGAGAGCTGAGCCACTTGAGAGAAAGAATGAAGAGAGCGGTGGCGATCAGGTATGTGAATTCGATCAGCGTTTCGGTGGTGAAGAAGGTGGTCATTTCGCCGATCCGCCAGCTTTCGGGCCACTACTCTTGAACATTTTGAGCATGCGGTCGGTGATGATGAAGCCGCCGACGATGTTGCTGGTGGCGGCGATGATGGCGATGGTGCCGAGGATGGCGGCGAGATTGGTTTTGTGTTCGCCGGCGAGAATGATGGCGCCGACGACGGCAATGGCGTCAAGTGCGTTGGTGAGCGACATCAGCGGCGTATGGAGGAGTGGCGAGACGCGGCGGATGACTTCGAATCCGATGAACG
>JAFAZL010000361.1 GCA_019239815.1 Acidobacteriota bacterium | reverse complement strand
TAGATGCGCAAAAACGTAGACGCCCTCGCGCTCTCCGCCACTCCAATTCCGCGCACGTTGCACATGTCGCTCGTCGGCCTCCGCGACATGTCCCTCATCGAAACTCCTCCGCGCGACCGTCTCGCCATCCAAACCGTCGTCGCCCCCTTTAACGAAGAACTCGTCCGCACCGCCATCGAAAACGAACTCGCCCGCGACGGCCAGGTCTACTTCATCCACAATCGCGTCGAATCGATCTACGCCCTCGCCGCCCTCGTCCAAAAGCTCGTCCCCAAAGCCCGCGTCGTTGTCGGCCACGGCCAGATGGGCGAAAAAGAACTCGAGAGCGTCATGCTCAAATTCATCCGCGACGAAGCGGACGTCCTCGTCGCCACCACCATCGTCGAAAACGGCCTCGACATCCCGCGCGCCAACACCATCCTCATCAATCGCGCCGATCGTCTGGGCCTCGCCGAGCTTTACCAACTTCGCGGCCGCGTTGGCCGCTCCTCGCAACGCGCCTACGCCTATCTCCTCGTCCCGCCCGAAACCACGCTCACCGAGATCGCCCGCAAGCGCCTCTCCGCCATGAAAGAGTTCAGCGAACTCGGCGCCGGATTCCGCATCGCCGCGCTCGACCTCGAACTCCGCGGTGCCGGCAACATGCTCGGCCGCCAGCAGCACGGCCACATCGAAGCCATCGGCTTCGACCTCTACTGCCAGATGCTCGAGCGCGCCGTCTCGAAACTCAAAGGCCAGGAGTCCGCTCCCGACCTGCGCACAACGCTGAGCATCGGCACCGATGTCCGCATCCCCGAGAACTACATCCCGAGCGAAAATCTCCGCCTCCGCACCTACAAGCGCATCTCCTCGATCACTACCGACGACGAAAAGGCCGACGTCCGCAAGGAACTCGAGGACCGGTTCGGCCCGCCGCCGAGCACCGTGGACAACCTCCTGGAGTACGCCGTACTCAAATCCATGAGCGAGCGCCTGCGCATCTCTGCCGTTGAACGCCAGGGCACTCGCATCGCCATTCGCTTCCATCCAGAGACAACGATCGACCCTGCGGCCCTCGTCAAAGTCGTGCGGTCGCGCAAGGGCGTCAAGCTCGACCCCAGCGGTGTGTTGTGGATGGAAGTTGCGCGCGGCGAATCGGTCCCAGGCGCGCTGAGAAACGTATTGCTCACTCTCAGCGGGCAGGGCTAAACTCTTACGATATGGTGAAAGTAATGCGAAACACGTTGTCCTTGGCGGCCTTCAGCCTTGCTCTCGTCTCGTTGACCGTCACTCAGCCCGCCTCCGCTCAAGATTCCCAGCCTGCACCGGCTCCCACTCAGCAAGGCCAGGACGCCGATAAGAAGCCCGAGGCCCCTGCGCCCGCTCAGCAGCCGCCGAGTCTCGAAAAGCCCGGCACTGCCGCTCCCGAACCCGACGCGAAGCCAGCTTCAAAAACGCCTCCAAAGAAATCGACGAACGCCGCGAACGCGGGAGCGAAGGCTGCAAGCACCACGAAAGAAGGCGAAAAAGTTCCCGAAGGCACGAACTCCAAGACCGTCGAGGAAATCATTGCTCGCGTGAACAACGAAATCATCACGCGCTCCGAACTCGACAAAGCCAAACAAACCGCCGCCGATGAAGTCGAAGAGGATTGCCGTAGTGGCAAGTGCACTCCGGATGATCAGAAGGCGCAAATCGAAGAGCGGCAAAAGAACGCGCTGAAAGATCTGATTGATCAGTCGCTTCTGGTCCAGCGTGGCAAAGATATGGGCCTCACTGTCGAGACCGATGTCATCAAGCGCCTCGATTCCATCCGCATCCAGAACAATCTGAGCAGTATGGAAGATCTCGAAAAGGCCGTCACCAGTCACGGTCTGAACTGGGAAGATTTCAAGGACAACATTCGCAAGAGCTTGTTGACGCAGAAAGTCATCAGCCAGGAAGTCGGTTCTCACGTCAACATCAGCAAAGAAGACGTCCAGAAGTATTACGATGAGCACAAAACCGAATTTATCCGCCCCGAACAAGTTGCTCTGCGCGAAATCGAAGTCAGCACGGAAGGGAAGAAAGACTCCGAGTTGCCTGACTTGAAGAAGAAGGCCGAGACCGCCCTCAAGCGCGTGAAAGACGGCGAAGACTTTGGGGAAATCGCTAAGCGCTTCTCCGACGGCAGCACTGCGAAACAAGGCGGCTTCCTCGGTGTGTACAAGCGCGGCGAGCTTTCCAAAGAACTCGAAGATACTGTCTTCAAGATGAAGAAGAACGATCTCACCGACGTTCTCGACACCAAGCAGGGCTATCTCGTTCTTCAAGTTCTCGAACACTACGATGAAGGCGAGCAGGCACTAAGCAAGGTCGAGAGCGAAATTATGGACAAGATGTACTCGACGCGCATGCAGCCGAAGCTCAAGGAATATCTGAAGACGCTGCGTGAACAGAGCTACGTCGTCATCAAGCCCGGCTACGAAGACATCGCCGGCGGCGGCAACTCCGAAATTCAGGAAGTCAGCGCGACCCCCGAGGCAAACAAAAATAAGAAGGGTCGCAAGAAATTCCTGCTCTTCGGCAAGCGCGCACCCACGGCTTCTCAGGGCGACTAATAGATGAAGACTGGCTTCGTCACGGAGCTGCTCTCCGAACAAACGATCACCACTTTTTTCCTCGTTCACGAAAAAGAAGTCCGCAACACGCGCGAAGGCCGCGCCTACCTCCGTCTCGAACTCGGCGACCGCAGCGGTACCGTCGAAGCCCGCATGTGGGATCAGTTTGAAGTTGTCGCCAAAGACATCAATCGCGATGATTTCGTCAAAGTGCAGGCACGCGTCGAGGTCTACCGCAATCGCCCGCAGCTTTCCGTGATTCAGGTTCGCATCGCCCGCCCCGAAGAAATCGACATCGCCGATTACCTGCCCCACACACCGTACGACGTCGAAAAAATGTGGGTCGAGCTCCTCGGCTATGCGAACTCGCTGCAAAATCCGTGGCTCAAGAAATTAGTGCTCGAGGTTGTCACTGATCCGGGAACAGCGAAGTGCTACAAGCGTGCCCCCGCAGCTAAGGTCATGCACCACGCCTATATTGGCGGCCTGCTCGAGCACGTCGTCGGGCTCTGTGGCATGGCCAAGCTCGTAGCAGGGCACTACCCGGAGCTCGATGTCGACCTTCTCCTCACCTCCGCAATCCTCCACGATGTCGGCAAGCTCGAAGAACTCTGCTACGAACGCGCCATCGGCTACACCACGCCAGGCCAACTCCTCGGCCACATCATCATGGAACTGGAAACCGTCACCCGCGCGATGGACAAAATCGAAGGCTTTCCCGCAGCACTCAAGACCGTAGTCCAGCACCTGCTGATCAGCCATCACGGCCAATACGAGTTCGGCTCGCCGAAACTTCCGATGATTAGGGAAGCCATGGTCTTCCACTACCTTGACGACCTGGACTCAAAAATGGCCGCCGTCCGCGTCGCCCTCGCCGCCCCCTCCGGCGACGACGAGTGGTCCTCCTACAGCAGCGCCCTCGGCCGCAAATTCCTGAAACTCGACGCCTTCTTAAAATCTGCTGACGCAGCTGCCGCTAGCGCCACCGCCGCCAACGCCGACTCGACCACAACATCGGTCGCCCCCGAACAACTCACACTGCAACCCGAACCAGACGCGAAGCCTTAACTGCGATCGCAAGGCATCCTTTATCGCCGGAAGCCTGACTAGAACGCTTCGTTTACCTTGACAAACTGGTTATCTGTGCTATACTCCATGTTGTAGAGACTTACGTCTCGGTAGCGCCGGCATCCTGCCGGCGTTTTTGCTTTAACCCACTGAGAATCAAATTCTTATGCAGCCGGGAGAGATAAACGTCCTGGAATCACATCCTTGCGCACTGCAACGGAATAAGCGCCCTAAAATCACATCCTTACGCAAAAAGGGGGAGGGGTGGGCTACGCCACCCAGCGCAACGACAACTTCTTCCGCTTCTTCGCGCAATCGAGCAAGTACAGGTCGATCAACTTCTGATAAGGAATGCTCGTCTCCAGCGCGAGTTCCTTAAAGTAGTCAATCACCTCTGGACTCAAGTTGATGCCCACTGCCATCTTTTTTCCCGCATAGGGATTCTTCAATTGCT
>JAFAZL010000716.1 GCA_019239815.1 Acidobacteriota bacterium | reverse complement strand
TGCGTTCAAGAGCGGCGCGATGGACTACATCACGAAGCCATGGTCCAACGATGAGTTGCTGGCGCAAGTGGCGCAGGCTGTCGAATCACGACGGCTGCGCGATGAAAATCTGCAGCTCAAACGCGCGCTGAAACAGCGGTTTAATTTTCCGAACATCGTCGGGAAAAGCGACAAGATGCTGGCGCTGTTTGATCTTGTCGCGCAGGTGGCGCCTTCACGCTCGACAGTTTTGATCAGCGGCGAGAGTGGGACGGGTAAAGAACTTATTGCTAAGGCGATTCATTCCGCTTCGCCGCGCGCGGACAAGGCGTTTGTGCCTGTGAATACCGGATCGATTCCGGTAGATCTGCTGGAGTCGCAGCTGTTTGGGCATGTGAAGGGCGCCTTCACGAGCGCGATCGCGTCGAAGAAGGGGCTGTTCGAGGTCGCGGATCAAGGCACGATTTTCTTCGACGAAATCGCCACGATCAGCCATGAGACGCAGGCGAAGTTGCTCCGCGTGATTCAAGAGCGTGAGTTCATGCGGCTGGGTGGCACGGAACAGATCAAAGTTGACGTGCGCATCGTCGCGGCGTCGAACATTGAGCTGCTGACGCTGGTGCGCGAGGGGCGCTTCCGCGAGGATTTGTATCACCGCCTCAACGTGATTCACCTGAAGCTGCCGCCGCTGCGAGAGCGGCGCGAAGATGTGCCGTCGCTGCTGGCGCACTTCCTGGATCGCTACTGCAAGGAAAATAGCAAGACGATGCGGCAGTTCACGCCGGCCGCGTTGAAACTGCTGATGGACTACGACTGGCCAGGCAATGTGCGCGAGCTGGAAAATGTTGTCGAGCGCGCGGTTGTGCTCTCGACGACCGAGCGCGTCGACGTCGAGCTGTTGCCGGACAATATTCGCAGCAAGGAAATCGTGCGTGGCGTGCGGCTGCAACTTTCTGAATTTCTGCCGCCGATGCCGGGCGAGCCGGGCTCTCGCGCGGCTGCAGACCGGCCGAATCCTTCACTATTTCAGATTATGGATGAGATTGAACGGCGGATCATCGTGGATATGCTGGAGCGGACCGGCTGGAACCAGACCGAGGCTGCCGAGCGGTTTATGATTCCGCTGTCGACGCTCAATCAGAAGATCAAGCGGCTGGGCATTGACGTACGGCGGCGTGGACGTGGCGACGATTCATTCAGCGCTTCCAACGGCGCGTAAGTGTACGCTGCACGCTCGATGTGGCGTGATTCGCGCCACTCCAAGTTAACTGCTCGCTGACTCCCTTACCTTTAATTCCTATTTCGTAAATTTCGGCTTGCATCCGCGCTGCGGAGTTAGGCAGAGTACCGTGGAATGGTTCTGCGCCTCTCCAGCCCGATCGCGCGCGCCACACTTCTTTTCGTCGCCGCAGTCCTCGCCAGCGCACTCGCATATTCGAGCACACGGAATGCGTTTGCTGCGCACTACGCTGGTCTCGAAACCCGCCAGGGGCAAGAGCACGCGGTAGAGCTTGAGCCCGGAAATCCCGAAACGTGGTTCCTCCTCGGCCGCTATTGGCAATACAACATCGAAGAACCTGATGCGAAGCGCGCCATTGCGGCGTATCGGAATGCGTTGTCGCTCGATCCTCACTCGGCGAACACCTGGCTCGACTTAGCTGCGGCTTATGAATCGGAAGCCAATGCTGCGGCTGCTCGCGATGCGTTTCAGCAGGCGAAGCACGTGTATCCGATTTCCGCGGAAGTGGCGTGGAGGTACGGGAATTTTCTGCTGCGGCAGAACGAGATTCCTGCGGCGTTCGCCGAGATTCGGCATTCCGTTTCAGTCGATCCAAAGCGCGCGGCGGAAGCGGTTTCGCGTTCGTGGCGGCTTGATCCCGACATCAATTCGATCATTGAGAATGTGCTGCCGCCGAGCGCGCCGATTTATCTAGATGCGATTCGCGAGCTGGATTCCGATGCGGCGATGGATCCAGCGCTGACGGTTTGGGACAAGCTACGCGGGCTCCAGCCGCCACCGCGGATTGAGTTGAATGATGTGATCCCGTTCACTGATTCGCTGGTGCAGGCGCACCGCATCGAGGACGCGCATCGCTTGTGGACACAGGCGGTGACACTGGCCGATCTGAATCCCCCGCCGAACGATGCGGCGGCATCGGCCATTTGGGAC
>JAFAZL010000636.1 GCA_019239815.1 Acidobacteriota bacterium | reverse complement strand
CAGGGGCCGCGCGACGCGGCTTATGTCATGCCTCATCTCGTGGGATTTACGGAAGCCGATGCGGGCAAGCGATTGGACGCGGCGGGATTGAAAAAGAAAGTCAACTACGTCACGGCACCGCAATGGCCTCACGGTTCAGTGATCGATCAGGCTCCACTGGGTGGAGCGCGGGTTGGGGCGTCGGCCCCTGTGGAATTGACCGTCGCGAATTAAGTCCTCATTGCACCGACGCCATCGACATCCAAAGAACGGCATTCCTCGTACTTGCGATAGTCGATCTCCGCTCAGGCAGGCTGCGGCTCTAGACTTTTTGGAGTATGCTTTGCGCGGCGATCAGCTCACACGTTCACTTACACGCGAGGAAAATCATGAAGAACTTGGGATGGGCAGTGGCTTGTCTTGGATTGGCACTTTGCTCGGGAACGGTGCAGGCACAGCAGGCGGCTCCGGCCAGCGGGCCGGTGGCGAATCCGGTGACCACGATGGTCAAGTCGCAGTTGCCGCGATTCCAGAAGAACATGGTCGGAGCGGCAGAGCTGATGCCGCCGGACAAATATTCGTTCAAGGCCACGCCGGAAAGCACTACGTTCGCCCACATGGTCTTGCACAGCCTCCAGGCGAACAACGGACTGTGCGCGAAGATTTCGGGAGCGACGGCGCCGGAAGTGAAATTGACGGAGACGGATGCGAAGGACAAACTCGTGGCGGCGTTGAAAGACTCGTTCGAATTCTGCTCGACGTCGCTCGCGAACGTGGACGATTCGAAACTGAGCGATCCGATGACCGCGGGACCGTTCCAGACATCGCGCGCCGGCGCGCTTATTTTGCTAAGCGATGAGTGGTTCGATCACTACGCGGCGCTGGCGACGAATTTGCGACTGAACGGCATTTTGCCGCCGAGCGCGCAGCCGAAGAAGTAAGAAGTAACGACGCAACGAGGCAAGCAGTAAGAATGCAAGCCCGGAGGCGCGGCCTGAATCGAGCCGCCGTGCAAACCTAACTGAAATCTGTGGGGAAGAATGTCTGGCGCTGCATGAGGGCGGTTACTGCGCACGCAAGGCTGTGCCCTGCTTCCCCTTTCACTACATAACCTTGAACGCCGATTTTTTGTGCCTCTTCCATGAGTTGCCGGCTCTTGTGCATGGTGAGGATGAGGATGGGTGTCTCGGGTGTGAATGCGTGAATTCGGCGCGCGGCGTCCAAACCGTTCATTAAGGGCATCGTCACGTCGAGGATCACCAGGTCCGGGACGGATTCTTTTACTTTTTCGACTGCTTCCAGACCGTTGGTGGCTTCGTCGCAAACGTCGAGGTCGATTAAGGAAGCGAGCAGCAGACACACGCGCTTACGAATGCCGGGCTGGTCGTCTGCCACCAAGATACGCAAGCAGTTTCCTTACTCACCTAATTTCTGCGACTTGCGAAGGTTGATTTGCTCGCCGGGAAACACAATCGATCCGAGAAGATGCCCTGCGCGGCTCGATTGTCAGATCGAGATATCAGGTTTGCCATACAGGAAACCCTGTAGCGAATGTTGATTTGCGGAAAGCGTCGAGGCGCGGAAGCGCGATGGCGCCTCCGCACCCACTGGGTTTCCCTTGGCTGGCTATTTCGCAGCCTTCTTGTGCAAGTCGGTGCACACCGACATGGCGGTATTGGGGTCGACCGCGCTGTCACCTTCCTCGATGTGCTGCACCACGCCGTTCTTATCGATGACGATGTTGGCTCGCTGCGCCCATTGATACGTTTCGTTCTGGACGTCGTAGCCCTTGAGGATGCCGTATTCCTTCAGCATCTTCTTGTTCATGTCACTGAGCAGCGGGAACTTGATGTCGATCTGTTTGGCGAAGGCGGCGTTCGCGGCGGGACTATCCATGCTCACGCCAAAAACAGCGGTGTCGGAGAGGTCAATCTTTCCTGCGGTTATTCCAGACTGGACCGCCTGGAGTTGTTTCGTTCAACCACCGGTGAATGCGAGGACGTAGATGGCGAGCAGGACGTTTTTCTTGCCTTTGAAGTCGCTCAGCTTCACAGGCTTCCACTGATCGCTGAGAAGGGTGAAGTCCGGCGCGGTGTCACCGACCTTGAGCGAAGTCTTGGCAAGTTCCTGTTTTTGAGTCTGAGAAATCGGTGCAGCAAACGCGGTCGTCATGCTGAGGAACACGAACGCTGCGAGCAAACGTTTCATTCTGCCTCCTGTTGAATCTAGAACAGGCTTCGGCTCGACATCATAGAAGGTTTGGGCAGCCGCGGAAAGAACGGAATTGTCACGGTTCTGTCCCGCGCGCCGGTAGTAATGTCGCATCGCCCTCAAACCCAAACAACGCGGACCTTCGAGAAAGCTGCGCGGCGCACTTCTCCTGCAATCCAACTAACCGGGCACTATTTCGAATAAGAATAGAACGCACTACTTCTGCGACCGAACGGTTCGCGAATCGTACTCCTCAAGGCTATGTTTCCTGTCCCGCTTGCCGAGGGATGGCAAGGGTACACTTTCGTTTTCTTTTAATTTTTTGATTTTGCGCTTCCGCTCACTCTTGTCTTAAGCGGAATCCGAGCACGAATCGTCGTACCTTGAGATTCGCGGGCATAGATAGACAGCTCGCCGCCCATCAACTTCGCGCGCTCCTCCATACTCGTTAGGCCGAGTCCCTTTCCCTTTGATGCTCTGGTTAGATCGAACCCTCGCCCGTTATCACTGACTGACAGCTCGATCGCTTGGGAAGAACCTGACAAGGTAACTTCAAGTGCGTTTCCTCCGCTGTGTTTCACCGCGTTCTGAATAGCCTCTTGCAGAATTCGGAAAACGCCCAGACTCGTGCTATCGGGTATATGCTTTGGGACGTGTTGCGAACGGAAATTGATGGTTACATTTCGCCGGGCTGAGATGTCTTGACATAACTCGTCAATAGCTGATTCAAGGCCCCGTGCGTCCAGCGCACTGGAGTGCAAAGCATGAGACAAAGCGGAAACGTCGCGACTTATCTCCGAAACCTGATTCTTGGCTCCCTTGACGGCGCCAAGTAGTACGTCCAGTGAACCCCGATGTGTCAATTCAGATCGCGCTAAGTCCATTCCCAAAAATGCTAATCGCTGACCAATGTCGTCATGGAGCTCTCGGGCAATGCGCGAGCGCTCCTCATCGTGCGCTTTCAGTATTCGTTCGCTAAGTATCTGCGACCGTTCTTGCGCTTGTTTCAACTCGCTTATATCGAATGAAATACCGGCGAGGCACGTAGGCCGTCCTTCCTCATGAACGAGATTGACGATTTGACGAAGCCAGATCGTGCGGCCATCGGCGGCCACCATGCGGTAATCGAATTCATGGTCGCGGCCCTCCTGGATTGCGTTGAAGCTGTGTTGCAAGATTCGGTCCCGATCTTGCGGATGAATTTGCTTTGTCCAAAGTTCCGGATCATCGAGCCATGCGCGCGCTGGAAATCCTAAAATTTCCTCTACTTGCCCTGCTAGGAATGTCGTGCGGAAGTCAGCCACGTCGGCACTCCAAATTATGGCTCGAACCGACTTGAGGGTGCGGTTCTGAATCTCTGCAGACAGTTTGTCGCGTGAGATGTCGCTATGAAGAACGAGAACCCGTGCCCCCGGTGCGTTCCAAGGTGTAATCGTGAGCCGATACCAGCGTCGCTCACCCGGTGCCTCGCACTTGTAGTCACAGCGATAGATCGTTGAGGTGCCGTCCAGAACCGAGATTAAACCGTCAAGAATCTGTTTTGCGCTGTCAGACTCAGTCGCCGCTTTCCGGCATTCGTTCAAATAACTGACCCCTACACCAATTGTGGAGGGAGTGGCTCCATTTCGAAGTCCGAACTCAGTCCAAGAATGATTTACGGCCACAATTGTGCCGCCGGAATCAAGCAACGCAGCATTTCCGTCAAGGGAAGACAAGGCTCGTTCAGGCATGACATCCTCTAGGTTTAGGGCATTCCTTCTATTGGTAAAACTGGCGAGCGACGGGCTACGAAAACCGTAGCATAAGGCAAATTGAACCGATAGAGCGATATCACCGATATATTGGCTCCCAAATTATCTCGCGGCAAAGCTGTCTGTTTCACGCTTTTTGAGAACGTCACCTCCAACATTTATTTTTGCCGGATGTCCTACGACTGACAGTTTCTGGTCGGAGCGACTCCCGAACCTATGCTGCAGCGTGTCTATTCGCCACGGAAACGAATAAGCAGTGGATCAAGTGAAGCCTGGGTAGTAACGCGGACATGAAGACGAGAGCTAAACAGAGGTACGTAGGCGCGACAATCCGTAGCGGATGCCGAGGGCGAGGTCAATGCCCTGACCATCAAGGCTTTTTTGAGAGCTTTGGCGGAGGCTTGAAAACTGAAACAGTCAGATATAAATTAGCGGTCGTCCAGAAGATCAAAACGGAAATCCAGGAGCAGTTTCTGGCTGTTTTCGGGATCTCGAATGATGACGAAGTTAGCCAATCAGAGCCGGGAGCATGAAAGATGAAGATCATCGGGCATCGAGTGCCTTCGCTTTTGTATGTAGCAGCCATGCTCGGAATCTACGCCGTCGCGCCGACCGTGTTTGGTCAAGCGCCGAAGAGCAAGTACGATGGTTCGTATCATGGGACGTACAGTGGGTCGTTTGCGGGCGACTCCGTGAACGGATCCGTCGTATTTTCCGTAGCGAATGGCTCGATTACCGTTACAGATCCCGGTCAAGGCAAAGGAACCGTGGATTCGTCCGGCTCGGCGACATTCAGCGGTTCACTCGGAGTGGCGAATGTCACCTGCACGTTTACCGGCTCCTTCCGACCCTCCACGGACGCAAAGCAGGGCGTTCGCGCCTCGGGTTCGTGGTCGTGCGTCGGATCCGGGCAGACGGGAAACGGCGCGTGGAGCGCGGATCGGCGGTGAGCGGATTTCTGCTTTTTCGGGAGCTCTGGCGAACGAAGTACCTCAACAAGATCGTCGCGAGTATGGAGTGACATTCGCAGCATGACCGTGGCACAGTAGTAGACCGCTGGTCAGGAATGCCAGGATGCATCCGAACCCCCCGAAACGAAGGA
>JAFAZL010000633.1 GCA_019239815.1 Acidobacteriota bacterium | reverse complement strand
GATTTGCTGCCGCGGGTGCTGATGGTTGACGGCACTTTGCCTGTGATCGTAATGACAGCGTGGAGCAGCGTAGAAGTGGCCGTCGAGGCAATGCGGCGCGGGGCGCGGGATTTCATTCCGAAGCCATGGGAGAACAACCGGCTGCTGGCGGTGCTGCGGACGCAGATTGAATTGCGGCAGGCGCTGCGACAGGCTTCGCGGCTGGAGGCGGAGAATCGGCTGCTGCGCGCCGAATCGCGGCCGACGATGATCGCGGAGTCGGCGGCGATGCAGCCAGTGCTCGACATAATTGGGCGGATCGGGCCGTCGGATGCGAACGTGCTGATTACGGGCGAGCACGGGACAGGCAAAGAGGTTGTAGCGAACACGCTGCATGCGTTGTCGCCGCGGGCTTCGACGCCGATGGTGACGGTGAATGCGGGCGGGCTGTCGGAGGGCGTATTTGAGAGCGAACTATTTGGGCACGTGAAGGGCGCGTTTACGGATGCGCGATCGGATCGCGTGGGGCGATTCGAGCTGGCGGACAACGGTACGCTCTTTTTGGATGAGATTGCGAACGTTCCGCTGAAGCTACAGGCGAAGTTGCTGCGTGTGCTGGAGACGGGTGAGCTGGAGCGAGTCGGTTCGTCGAACACGCGGCGCGTGGATGTGCGGGTGATCGCGGCTACGAACGTGGATGTCAATGCGGAAGCGGCGGCGGGTCGCTTTCGGCAAGATTTATTGTTTCGGTTGAATACCATCGAGATTCATCTGCCACCGCTACGCGAACGGCGTGAAGATATTGAGTTGCTGGCGCATCATTTTTTGCGGAACTATGCCCAGAGATACCGGAAGACGATCACTGGGTTTGATTCGGTGGCGACACAACTCTTGCATGAGCATCCGTGGCCTGGAAATGTGCGGGAGCTGGATCATGCGATCGAGCGCGGCGTGTTGCTGGCGCAGGGGTCGCAGGTGAAAGCAGCGGATCTGGGTTTGCGCCCGGCGACCGGAGCAGCGGCGAAATTGGAAGAGATGAGTTTGGATGACGTGGAGCATCATTTGATCCGGCGTACGCTATCGCGTTATGACGGCAATGTGAGTCAGGCGGCGAAGGCGCTGGGGCTGAGCCGCAGCGCGATGTACCGGCGGCTGCAAAAACACGGATTGGAATGAGTCGGTTGACCTACGAACACCGGATCCAGCTGCTGGCGTTGGCGGCGGGCCTGCCGGGTTCACTGATCGCGCTGATTTTGCTTTACACCGGCGATTACACTTCCCGCCTGGCGTGGACGCTGGGGATTTTGATTGTGACGTTGTGGCTGGGCTTTGCGTTTTCGCTGCGCCACCGCGTTGTTTTCTCCCTCCAGACACTTTCGAATTTGTTGGCAGCGCTGCGCGAAGAGGATTTCTCGGTGCGCGGGCGCGATGCTCAGCGCGACGATGCGATGGGCGAGGTGATGATCGAGGTTAACGCGCTTGGGGAGACTTTGCGTGAGCAACGGCTCGGAGCGCTGGAAGCGACATCGCTGCTGCGAGCGGTGATGGAAGAAATTGATGTGGCGATCTTCACGTTTGACAACGAAAACAAATTGCGGCTGGTGAATCGCGCGGGCGAACGATTGTTGGCGCGGCCAACGGAGCGATTGCTCGGATTTACTGCGGGAGAACTTGGACTGGGCGCGTCGTTGGAAGGCGAACCGGCTCGAACAATGGAACTGAGTTTTCCGGGCGGTTCGGGGCGATGGGGTATGCGGCGCGGAGCTTTGCGGCAGGCAGGATTGCCGCATCACTTGGTGGTGCTGAGCGATTTGAGCCGGGCCTTGCGCGATGAAGAGCGGCAAGCGTGGCAGCGGCTGATTCGCGTCATGGGGCATGAACTCAATAATTCGCTGGCGCCGATTCAGTCGGTGGCACAGAGCCTGGAGAGCGGATTGGCGAGTATCGCGAACACGCCGGAGGGTCAGACGGGAGCGACGGCCGGACTCGTCGAAGACATGAAGGCAGGATTTGGAATTATACGATCACGGACCGAATCGCTTGGGCGCTTCATGGCGGCTTACGCGAAGATTGCGCGGCTACCGGCGCCGAAGCTAGCGCCGATGGACGTGCGAGATTGGATTATGCGCGTAGTCAAGCTCGAGACGCGGGTGAAATTGAAGGTGGACGAAGGACCTGCGATTTTGATTGCAGGGGATGCCGATCAGCTGGAGCAATTGCTGATCAATCTTGTTCATAACGCAGC
>JAFAZL010000618.1 GCA_019239815.1 Acidobacteriota bacterium | reverse complement strand
AGCGACGCGCCCATTTCCATCTTTCTTGGGAAGCAACCGCTGCGAAACGATGAACCGAAATGCTTTCGCCAGCCGCGTCCGAATTGACTGCTGGTCTGCCAGCGGAAACACGCCGATAATTCGCTCCACAGTCTTCGAAGCGTCGATCGTGTGCAGTGTGGACATCACCAGGTGGCCCGTCTCCGCGGCTTCCAGGGCAATCTCGATGGTTTCGCGGTCACGCATTTCGCCGACCAGAATCACTTTCGGCGCCTGGCGCAATGCTGCGCGGAGCGCGAGCCCGAATGTTGGCGTGTCGCTGTGCAATTCACGCTGGTGAATCGTCGCCTTCTTGTGCCTGTGCAAGAATTCGATCGGATCTTCGATCGTCAAGATGTGATATGCCTTGTCCGAATTCATCTTGTCGAGAATAGCGGCGAGGGTGGACGACTTTCCCGAACCCGTCGGGCCGGTCACCAGGACGATCCCGTTACGCAGCTGAACGACTTCCTGTAGCACCGCCGGCAAATTAAGCTTTTCAAATCCCGGGATATCCATCGGGATCACGCGCATGACGACCGCGTACGTGCCCCGCTGCCGGAACACGTTGACGCGGAAGCGCGCCACACCCGGCAAGCCGTACGAAAGGTCCGCCGAGCCATCCTGCTCGAGCTTGCGGATTGGGTGGTCGTTCTTGCCGATCAGGTCGTGCGCAATCAGGCGTGTGTCTTCGGCCGTGAGACACTCCAACCCTTTGAACTTCAGTTCCACGAGTTCGCCGCTCACCTCAATCTGTGGGGCGCGACCTGGGGAGAAAATCAAGTCGCTGACGTGCGAGCCTGACTTCAACATCGCCGTGATCAGTTGCGCAGTTTGAATATTCCGCTGAGTCGCGGGCGCTTGCGGTGTGGTACCCATGAATTCCGGTATCTCCGTCGAAATTGGTTCGTGTGGTAAAACGCCTGTAGAGGGCCGGTTGTGAGAGCCCGCTTGGACTCGTCTAGTGTGTATGGGACTAGTACTTGGTTGCCAGCGAAGACTGCGGCGCTGACGCGAGTCGATTACGTAGCTTTGTGGTGGCAGGGGAGAAAAACGGCGGAAACCGGCTTCTGGCATCCCAAGTTGTAAGCGTCCGATAAAATCTCGAGTTTGCCCAGATACTTACGTCGCAAGAGCCAAATCCAGCGTTTGCCCTGTGCCACCGAGCTTTAGGGTAACCCTCGATAGGTCGTTTACAATCCAGGTCGCCCCGGCATCCCTCAGGAACTCATCGACCTCGGTCGTTCGCAGCGCCAAGACTCGCGATCCCGCAGAACGTCCCGCCTTAATTCCGGCCGGTGCGTCTTCGACGACAACGCAATCGGTTGGCGACAACCCAAGCAACTCGGCCCCTTTCAAATACGGATCGGGCTCCGGCTTGAATCGCTGCACATCGGCTGACGTGACGAGTTTCTTCGGCCAAGGTAGTCCCGCCACCTGAATTCGAACTTCGGCGAGTGGCCGGGTACATGAAGTGACGATCGCCCATTGATCCGCCGGCAGCGCCCGCAACAATTCCATCACACCCGGCAGAGGCACGACACCATCGGTATCCTCGATCTCCCACTGCTCCATCTTGCGGTTTTCTTCTTCGTAGTCGCTGTTGGGTATCAATTCTCGCAGCGTCATAATGCTGGGACGCCCATGCGCCTGCCGAACCACCTCGTCGGCGTTAAAACCGAATTGCACTGCCCACCGCGACCAGCACCGCGCCACAGCTGGCGTCGAGTCCACCAAAACTCCGTCCAAATCGAAAAGTATGCCTCGCGTTTGCACTTCGATACGGCTAGCCAAGGAAAGTGTGGGCCTCCGCGACGAGAGAAAATTATCTCACGTCTCGGCGCAGAATCCCGAGTCGTGGACGCTCGTGAGAAGAGAATTCGACCAGAGGGATCGGAATCGAGAGGCGTTACGCGCGAGAAGGGATCTCGGTGTCGCCGTAAACCTCATCGGGATATTTGTCTATCTTGTCGTTTGGCGGGAGATCGCGCGTCGAGGGATTTTTTACTCGCCCCGATTTGTTGGTGGCCTCGGTCCGTTGCCGAGTTGGGTTCTGCTTCGTGCGTCGCACGCGAGTTTTCTTCATCTCGAACCTCATCGTAAGTTGTTGCTCCGATGGCGGAGCGACCGCGTCTGCCAGTTTGTTTGTGTTCTTCCCGCTTCGCTCGTTCGCGGCTATGAGGACTTCTTCCGTGGCACTTTCGCGCCCTTCTTGCGCGCTTCCGACAGCCCGATGGCAATCGCCTGCTTTCGGCTCTTCACTCGACCACCCTTACCGCCCTTGCCCGATTTCAGCGTTCCCTTTTTCTCGCGTCGCACCGCGCTCTCTACGCTCTTGCCAGCCGCCTTGCCATAACGTGCCATCGCTCTCTCCTCAACAACTTCGTCCGTTATAGCACCGTCAACGTCCGTCGCCATACAGTTTGTGGCGTAGAACCGAAATTCGAAAGGGTGTAGGTCCTTTGGAAGGGAGTCTCCGCCTGCTTGGCAGGCAAGAAGATATCCAGTGTCACACGCAGGCTGGTAGGGGAAGCAGGGAAGCACAACTAGGGTTGGGGTAAGAGGCTTGACGGAGTTTGAACCGGTCGTGTTGGACCGTGCTCTGAGCTTTAAACGGTTTCTGAAGCGACATCTGCGTGTGACTGGCTGAGCGTCGGCATGGCTCAGGAATTGAAGTGCAGACTACCGGAAGCCAAGTCTTTGAGCGTCTGTTTGTGTCCCTCTTGAGCGGCAGCTAGAGTCGCGTAATCTCGTTCATACACCGCGTCACCACGCAGGGCACCATGACGGGTGCAGCGGTAGACGTTGGTGACATAGGCTTCAGCGGCACTCCGCTGAACATCCTTCAATTCTTTGTTTGACCTAATCGCTTCAGCAAGCCGAAACATGGGGCTGTTCGTGTCCAGTCGAATCGTTGAAACCCAGTAGTACGTCATCGGCCACCAAGACGCTACGATTGCTCTGCCGATAGTTTCAGGTTCTGGGTGTGGCTGTTCGGAAACCCATCTCGCTTTCATGCAAGAATCAGTTCGTCTTCTTTGGCGTCAACTTCCTTGTCCAAAGCTTCATTCCAATACTGCTCATCCAATCTAACCGTGAACTTGGTGGGCTGCCCGGTGAGTGACTTTCGTTCTTCAGTGATGACACCAGCCCAATTCCTTGGTGGCAGCAAGTTGGTGATGTAAAAGTCTGTCGTGAAACGAACTCGCGTTCCTGTGAGCATGTGCGGTCCTAAACGGTGAAGGTGCCGAGAATATAACGAAAGTACTCGCCCAAAACAAGCCACGCACATACCACAAATACAAAAGACCCTGCTACTCATTGAGCGGCAGGGTCTTGGTGTTCTAGATTGGTTCCGTCTGTTCAACGGTGAAGACGTGAACAACGTGCGTGCTGTCATGCCGCGAAGGAACTTTCTCTGCCTTCGAATTGCTGACGGTCACACGCCTGCCCTGATTTTCCCACTGTCTGCGTGTTTGTCGCGTGGGTGCGGTCTGATTCTCCGAAAACAAAAACTTTGCCTCTCCGGTGTTCCAATACTTCCCAACTTCACGGGCATCGGAGTCTGCCACAAACACTTGCCGCCATCTCTTGTGCCAGCCCGCACGTGTGAGAAGAAGCTTGGGTGTCGCTGAGATTTCTAGGTCATCCTTCACCGGCTGTGCAGCGTGAATAGCATCAGCGTGCTCCAACTCCCACGGAGCAAAAATTTCGCGTTCCATTGTGTTCTCTCGGATTTGATTTTCAGTGCGAAAAGAAGCCCGGCCACTCCGCGAAGAGGAGCCGGGCCGATTTGTTTTTAACGTCCGTTTCGGGCCATACCGCGTTGTGCGGCTGCACCCATTGCTGAACTGATTTGACCTTGCGAACGTCTGAAGCTGTCCGCATCCGGTGTGTTGATGGTGAAGTGATTCACCACGGATATGTTCTGCCCGTCGCTCATTGGCACGTTAGGAACAACGCGACCCGATTGACCCGGAATGAACAGTTCAGGCCGCTTCTCACCGACGATGTAGGCTTTACCCGGTTGAGTGTCGCCACCACCGGCCAAGAACCCGCCGAAGAACGAACCGACAGACTTGAAAGCATTGCCAACAACACTTCCGAGTCCACTCAGCGCTGACCCAATGTTGGAGTTGCCAGCAGAGCCGACGATGTTCACCGGATTCCACGAACCCAGAGGCAGTGAGCCGATGCCAGCACCGGCACCGGCCAAGTTGCTGCCAGCAAACTGCACCCAAAGTGCGTTCTGAGCACTTGAACCGTCAGGCTTGGATGAATCCAGTCCGAACAGGCCACCGAGTGAACTGAAGAGACTGCTTTCGCCCTTCTTCAGCACCGATGAAAACAAGTTCTCACCGAGACTCTGGCCGATTTTCTCCAGACTCAAGCTCTGGCCGGTCACGGCGAACTTCGCAAGCGATTGGTTCAAGCTTTCGATGGCACCACCGATGTCATCGGTGATGGACCGTGCGAAGTCTCGGCCACTCGCTTCGATTTTTGCGAACGCATCCTGCCACGCATCCTTCCACGTGGAAGCGCCGTTGTCTTCACGAAGCTTCTTCAAAGCAAGTTGCAGATTGCTTTCTAGCTTTAGCCGAACGTCATCGTACTGTTGCTGGGAGATTTGCTGCCGGTCTAACAGAGCCATGAACGCAGACAACTGCTGAGCGTAATCTTTCGTAATACTCTCAGCGGTTCCGTGCGAAGTGGTATCCCACTTCGAATAGAAGTCATCCAGAGCTTGCTTGCCAAGCGTGGTGTCTTTCACCAGCCCATCCATTGCGTGCGACAGGTCAGCGAACTGAAGATTGCCCAAGTCCGGTGCACCTTCCAAGGGATTCTTGGTCTGTGGACCGAATAGAGCTTCAATGCCCTTCGTTGGGTCAGCCGGTTTGAACGTGCGCAGCGGTCTTGGTGAACCCTTCGCAAAGCCTGCTTCGATGGCTGCGTAGGTCGCGGCCAACTGCTTCGCATGCGCCGAGCGCTTTGCTTCTGCATCAGCGGCTGCCTGCAATGTCGGCAGCGTGGATTCTAGCCGTGCCGCCGTCTTGAAGTCTTCTTGCTGAATGGCAGCGGTGATTTTCTCCTGCGTCTGGGACAGCGCAAGCGCGGCCTGACCACCGGCCTTCTCAAGTTCGAAGACTTCTTTGTAGTGCTCCTTGAAGGCTTGAATCGCTTCGTTCTTACGTTGCAGCGCGGCTTCGCTGTCTTTGTCCGCACCGGTTTCTGCCTTTCGCATCTCAAGGTATGCAGCGACTGCATCGTTAATCCTGTCGCCTTTATCCGCTGCATCGCTTGCTGCTCCAACCGCGCCGATGATGACGGACGCACCGCGAACCAAACCAGCAATCCCGGTCGTGGCTTTGGTCAACGCTGGAAGCACATGTTCAGAAAGTGTGACTTCCAAGTTCTGCCATGCGAGTGACAACTTCTCGACTGAGACTTTCCACTCTTCGGTGTTCTTGATTCCTTCGTTGGTGATTACCGGGCCGAACGTGTTGACTGCATCCTGAAACTCTTCGATACCGTCGCGGCCTTTGTTCAGGAATGGAATCAATTGCAATCCAGACTTGCCGAACAGCGCGACTGCATCGGCAGCCTTCTGTGGACCGTCTTCCATTCCCTTGAACGCATCAGCGGCCTGAAGCAGGGCTTCTCTGTTGTCTTTCGCTGTGATGCCCAGAGCTTTCAGCACGCTCTGTGCTTCGCTCGCATGTCTCCCATTGCCGGTAATGGCTTGGTCAAACTTCCTGAAGCCCGCCACCATGTCATCCAACGAAAGGCCAACGGACGCACCTGCCGCTTCTAAGACTTGAAGTTGACCGACCGAGATGCCAGTCTTCTGGGACACTTGGGACAGATGCTCTGTGACTTCCGCGCCTTCTTTGGCGAGCACTGCTAGACCAGCAGCGGCAGCAATTCCTGCCGCAGCAAGACCACCAAGTGCGGTTACGGCAGCGGCCACTTTGTTCGAACTCTCTCCGATACCTTCGAAGGATTCAGAGATGCTCTTGGAAAGCTCATTCATCACTGAGCCAAACTCTCCAAGTGTGCCGAATGCCGACGAAAGTGAGGCGTCAATCTTCTCGCCCATATCAGCGAACGAAGAGTGAATCTCTTTCGCAGCCTTCCTACCTTCGTAGGTCGCCTTGTTCATGCCCTCGGTGAAACCGGCAGTGTTTGCGAACAAATCGACTCTCAAAGAACCCAGACTGATAGCCATGTGTTTACCTTAGTTTTCTGTTGTGTCTGAAAAAGAATGGGCCGGAAGAAGCTTCGTGCTTCTTTCGGCCCGGTTAGTGTCTTGCTCTTTAGCTGTGTTGCTGAAGAACGTTCAACGCCTTCGCATCAGTGACTTGGCAATCCTGCCGATGGAAGAGAACGCTGTACATCAAGCGAAACTCCGCGTACCGCTCTTTGCTGACAAGCAAGGTCGGCACAACTTCGCGGATGGCAACACCACGGTTGAAGTTTCCGAACACGACCGTCTTCGCACTGGCAGTCAGCGATGTAGGCATGTCCACGTTGAGTACGTAGGGATACCCTGCCAGCACTCGACCACTTCTCATCTCCGGGAAGATAGGCAAACCATCAGCGTTGACCATTGCTCGCAACGTGCGTTCCACGCCGGGCGAGAACATGTACACGCTGCCGTTCAAGTACCCTTCGTCAAGATTCTGCAAACCGACAATCTCAGCGACCGTCACTGCCGTTGCCGAGGCGCTGGTCTGCACGTTAGTGATGGACGGAATGACACCAGCAGGTCCGCCAACAGCACCGTTCGTGAATTCAGTGTTGGTGATGCGACCGATACGCTTTGCGAAGATGTTTCGTAGATACTCCGTCACATCAATACCAGCGTCGCGTAGCAGCGGCACACTGTACTGCACGCCTTTGCTGCCGTAGTTGTACGCGATGAACTCGGTTTTGTTCAGCGTCGGATTCGCCAAACTTGCCAAGTCGTTCTCATTCAATCGTTCACCGACGTTCGCGGTATCGTCGCTGAAAGGGTTCTTCAGGTTGTCGCCGTTCTGCGTGGTGATGATGGCAGCACCAGCTTCGCGGATACCAACGAAACTCTTGAGAGCTTCACGATATGCAGACAGAAAACCTTCAGGCATCGGCACGCCCGGAATGCTCATAGGTGTATACGTTCTAACCTGCTTGCCGTCCACGCGTAGGGTCACCAAAGCCGCATCCGGGCCTTGTCCAAGTGCGTAACGCCCAAACTCACTCTCGTGTTTCGCTGCGCGATACTCCGGGGAGTCTGCTTCGCGTTCTCCGCGAGTCTCTTGCAACGCGGCGTCAAGCCGTGCCTGTCGCGCTTCTTGTGCGCGGATGTCTGCGACCTTGCTGAGCAGCGCATCGCACTGCTTGCGTTCCGTCGCGGTCATACTCGGCTTGCTGAGCAAACCGTCAATCTGCGTCTGCAATGCAGCACGCTGTTCTACTAGATTCATTTCAATTCACTTTCCTTTGGTTTTTTTTTCTGATGCAGACACATCAAGAGCACCGCGCTGCATCACCGCGCCTTCACCGCAACGGAGATGTCACGGGGAAACTTCTTAGCTGAACAGGTTCGTGTACCTATCGCGGAGTCGCCGCACTTCGGCTGACTCTTCTGCCGCTATCTCATCCAGCGCACGCTGCAATCGTGCTCTGCGAGCTTCGTCTGCGCGATTCAACACGTCCGCTGGAAGTGCTGTCAGTGGCAATCCGTGGCGACGTTCATAGATTGAGCGAACTACCCACGCTGGCGCTGTTGACGGAAGTTCGGGCCTGCCTTTCTGCTTGTTCTCCGTATCAATCGAAGAACGCATCTCAGCAACTTGCATGTTTCTCCTTTCCGGTTCACCCGCAGGGAACCCATTCCACATTCCGCACCGTCTCAACGTCTGGTGCAGGACCTTTTCTTTGCTTGTTCTCTGCAATTCGAATCGCGTCGAGAACGTCTCGCAGGTCGCTTTCTAGGAACTTGATTCGTTCCTCTAGATTCTCGACTCTCGCCTTGTGTTGCTTCAGTTCGTCGCTCAGCAATGCAATGCGTGGCTTTAAATCTTTCTTGCGTTGAAGTAGTTCGTTCATGTTCTTCCCTCAAACTTGGAATTCATCGGATG
>JAFAZL010000428.1 GCA_019239815.1 Acidobacteriota bacterium | reverse complement strand
GAGTTACGGTCATAGTTTCAGCATAACAGATTCCAATTTCCACAGGCCTTCAACGCGGGACCGTTTAAATTGTGGCCCAACCTCGAAAAGCTCCGGTTTGATTAACAAATTCTAAGGAACTTTTTGCACCGTGCTTTTCAAAATGCTTGTTCCGATTCTTTAACAAGCGATAAATGTGGTGTACCCTTCCTACCCTGGTTTCGCCCCTCCCCTGAGGAAAACATGATCCCCGGCCTCTGCCTGCGTCAGGTGCGCGAAAAGCTCGGATTAACTTATCGAGACGTGGAACGCTCCAGCTTCGAGCTTGCGGCCCAACGCGGCCGGTCGGAATTCATTCTCCATATCAGCCGGCTTGCCGACATCGAAAACCATGGTGTCGTGCCGAGCCTGCACAAAATCTATACGCTCGCCGTTGTATACCATCTCAATCCGCTGGATATTTTTCGCTGGTACGAAGTTCCGATCGATGAATTTTTCGGCGACGCCGCTGTTTTTCACGCGCCGCAGAGCCACTTGATGGCGCCCCCCGCTTCTCTGCGGATTCCCGTACACTTCGATCCGTCGTTCGACCCCAATCGAACGGAGTTTTTATCCCGGATGGTCGAGAAATGGGGCCGTTTTGAAGGTGCACTGACCGGAGCAAACGACCGACACCGCTATGGATACATCGGCCTAAACGATCGACGCATGATGCCTCTGTTGCGTCCAGGGAGCATCGTGCTGGTCGATGTGACGATGCGACGAATTGAAGAGGCGGATTGGGTCAACGAATACGATCGGCCGATGTATTTTGTCGAGGTCCACGACGGATACCGCTGCGGGTGGTTCCATCAAGCGGCCGGCCGGCTGGCGATGCAACCGCATCCATTGTCGCGATGCTTACCGGAGTCCTGGGTGACTCCCGACGAAGCCGAAATCGTCGGTCAAGTCGTTGGGATCGTCACGCGATTCAACGAGCCTTGCAGTTTTCCTCAGCCAATATCTCCAGCAGCGCGCGTGTATTCGAGCAAAAAAGCTCTTTGAGATAGTCGGGCGCGTCTGCGGGCATCAAGCTGCGGTAAGCCTCAAGCTTTCGCCAGTGCGCTACGGCGACGGACAGCCCCTGTTCCATTCCTTCCAAGTGAGTCCGCAGATCGCTCTCCTGCTCTTCCAGGCCCGACTCGAGTAATCGCTCAAAAATTTCCTCGTGACACTGCTCCAGCGACTGCTGGACTGACTCCGGTTGGTAGACCGCGAGGAGCCCTTCGTGCGCGTATCGCCCGCTGGATAGATCGCGCAGCGACGCCATGTAGGTCAACCGAGCGAACGCTCCGGGAATCGCCGCGAGCGTTCGCAGCGTGAAGTCCTGAATGACCCTTCGATTTTGTTGCAGCTGCGTCAGGGTTCCCATCGCCGACCTAGCCGTTCCGCAGACAGAACGTTTCGCTCTCTGAAATTTCGATTCAGGCGCCTCCTCGCACGCTCGGCGGCAAGGAGGAGTCGCCATGAACTCGAAAGTCGTATACGCCGTACTTTTTGTATTGGCGCTGCTGATCGTACTCCCGGTCCTCAGCACCGTCAACGCAACTGCCCCTGATCACGCCAGCGGGAATACCGTGATCGCGGACGGGTCGCCGGGCCCACCGCCGGTACCGCACCCGGACGCGGAACCGCTGCTGGTGGCCGACGGCTCACCTGGTCCGCCGCCGACGCCCCATGCACTCGCCGCTTGATCGATCTCCGAGTCGGGGACGCGGTGCCGCCGCGCCCCCTTCCCGGAAAGGAAGCGAGATCGACTAACCGCCGCCAATTCAACCGAATCTAGCTTTAAATTTACTCTTGAGGTTGTAGTCTGGTAACATTCGTCGTTGTGACGGGTTTGTCTACCTTTCTACGGGTCATCTGGCTTGCCAGTGGTGTCCTCCAACTCATAATCTTCGTGCTCATTTTGTGGCTCCGTCACTATCGGACCCTGCCTGCGTTTGCCTGGTACATCGGCTTGAACCTCGCGCAAGCGATCGTGCTGGTCCCCGTATACAGTCACTACGGTTTTGTTTCTGCGGCCGCCTTCCGGGCGTACTGGGCGACACAAGTCATCACGATGGTCGCGCAGATGTTGGCTTCAACCACGCTTCTGCATCGCGCGTTGGAAGACTACCCGGGCATCTGGGAGCTTTCGTGGCGAGTGATCTGGCTTGCGATTGTGATTGTTATCGGCTACTCATGGGCGACTGCAAATAGCAAGGACAGGTGGGGGCTGATGTATGCTCATCGCGGTTTCTACCTCACCTTCGCCGTGGCATTCGTCGCATGCTTGCTGCTGATTCGTCACTATGCGATCGCGATTGACCCAGTTTACAAAGTACTGATTGCCGGCTTCTGTTTATACTCTTGCGGGAATTTTCTTACCGATACGCTGCTGAAGTCACAGTTCATGGAGCATTTCCCAAAGTATTCAGAAGTTTGGAATGCATCTGACTTACTGATTTTCTTCGCGGTCTTAGTTGTGTGGGTTGTGGCGCTGCGTCATCCGGTTCGCCAATCGACGCAGGTACCTCGCGCCAGCGGAATCGCTTACGAAGAGTTTGCACCTCAACTTAACGCGCGTCTCCGCGAGTTGAACGACACTCTTCGTAGATTTTTCAGAAGGCAGGCTCCACAACCGTGACGAGTACGCTCATCGTCTTCTCGATCGTTGCGGTGCTGCTCATCGCAGCATTGATCTGGGCTTTGCGCCGTCCACGCCGAGTATCGCACGGCAATTTTGATCTCGAGTCACTGGAGCAACCCGGAAGACGCCACGCGACCTATCTTTCACTCATTCGCCGGGCCACGTCGAACGACGATTTGGTGTTTCTTTCTAAACGAGGCTACAAGAAGTTACAAGCGCGACTGCATCGCGAGCGGCGTAAGGTTGTGTTGATCTACGTCGATCAACTGCGCAGCGAATTTGAGCGATTGACAAAAATGGCACGCGCGGTTGCCGCATTGTCGCCATCCGTCAGCTTTCGGCAGGAGTTTGAGCGCGCCCAGCTTAGTTTTGAGTTCCTGGCGCGATACTACGCAATCCGACTCGCGTTTGGTTGGGGCTTTGTGCCAATTGCGCAGCTCAGCCAACTGAGCCAAATGGTGAGCCAGCTTTCGATTCAGATGGAAACGTCGATGAGGGAGTTTGGCGAACGTGCCGCCGCCGCGGTGCAAACTGCATCTTCACCCCTCGACGGAAATGGCGCCGGCATCGCTTAACGCCGATTCGATCACGGCGAGGAGTTCTCCCGCCTTGAAGGGCTTCTGCAAAACTTGAAGTGCACCCAACGCCGCGTCGCTTTGCGCTGGGAGGGGCGTCGTTGCCCGCATAAGAATGACGCGCTGCGCCAAGCTTGGACGATGGGAAAGAAGCCACGAGCGGAGACCTTGCTCGCGAGTGCCTTCATAAGTGTGCAAGTCCGCAACGACGACGTCGTATTCCTGTTCACGCAGCGCTTGCTGCGCCTCGCTAAGGCCTGCCGCGGGCCGCACTTGATGATTGCGAGCGCGAAGAATGCCGCTGACCGCTTCCAGGACCGAAACATCCGGGTCGACCAGGAGAATCTTGCCCGCGCGCGCCGGACTCGCAAGAGTGCCGGAGGTAAGAGATCCTTGTTGTGAAGGCATCTGGAATGGCATCTCGATCGAGAACGAGGCGCCGTGGGGCTGCACGTTTTTTACACGTATCGTTCCGCCATGTTCGGTAATGATGCCGTAACAAATGCTCAGGCCGAGGCCGGTGCCCTTGCCAACCGGTTTTGTTGTGTAAAAGGGGTCAAAAACCTTCGACGGCTCGCGCACACCTGCACCACTGTCGGTGAATTCGACGATCAACCGGTCACCGCGACGACCG
>JAFAZL010000350.1 GCA_019239815.1 Acidobacteriota bacterium | reverse complement strand
GCGGGCGACGCGTTGATTTTGTTTACGGACGGCGTCGTCGAGGCGTTCAACGCGGCAGGCGATGAATTTGGAAATGGGCGCTGGCTCAATGCGATTCGGACGCTGCCAGTCGGAACAGCGAAACAGTCGCTACAATTTCTGATGCGCCAAGTCGATGACTTCGTGGGCCAGACGCGGCAATCCGACGACATCACCTGCTTCGTTTTTCAGTGCAAGTGAGGTAATTGGCCCAAATCTCGCGCAACGGGCCGACTTTCTCTAAATCGCTCCAAACACAGTCCTTCTCGTTGGCTGCAGCTTGGTTAACAGCCGACGCGACACGCCGCGGACCAGTTCTACGCAACCAAACCACGCCCTGGCGCATACTCTAAGTGTGGAAACATCAGCGACGATTGCATCACCACGTGAACTGGCGCAGTCTGTCTGCGCTTTGTTGCAGAGCCATGGCTATCAGGCGTTGCTCGCAGGCGGATGTGTGCGCGACGTGCTGCTGAAGCGCGCGCCTGTCGATTTTGATGTCGCGACCGACGCGTTGCCGGAACAGGTGATCGCACTATTTCCGGACAGCGTTGCTGTGGGAGCGCAGTTCGGCGTCGTGCAGGTCTGGCATGGAGAATTTAAAGTCGAAGTCGCGACATTCCGCGCCGATGGACATTATTCGGATGGTCGGCGCCCCGATCAGGTGATTTACACCAAATCGCCTGAAGAAGATGTGCGGCGGCGCGATTTCACGATCAATGGGTTGTTGATGGAGTCCGAGTCGGGCGACGTACTGGACTTCGTCGGCGGGCGAGCCGATCTAAAGGCCGGGCTGATTCGCGCGATCGGCGATGCGGATCGCCGATTTGCCGAAGATAAGTTGCGACTGATTCGGGCGGTGCGTTTTGCAGCGCGATTTGGTTTCGCGATCGAAACGGTGACACTCGCGGCCATCAAACGCCGTGCGAGTGAAATTACGGTAGTGTCGGCGGAGCGGCTCCGCGACGAACTCACGAAGATTTTGACCGAAGGCAAGGCGAGACGCGGTTTCGAATTGCTCGATGAGACCGGGCTGCTCCCGTATGTGCTACCCGAGATTGCGGCAATGAAAGGTGTCGAGCAGCCGCCTCAGTATCACCCAGAGGGTGACGTCTGGACCCACACGCTTTTGATGATTGAGCAACTTGCGGCAGGAACACCGGCAACTCTTGCCTGGGGTGTGTTACTACATGACGTCGGAAAGCCTCCTACTTTCAGGCCAATCTCCGAGACAGGCGATCGAATCCGATTCGACGGCCATGCCGGAGTGGGCGAGCGGATGGGGGAGGAAATCTGCCGGCGGTTCCGTTTTTCGAACGACGATACGGAGCAGATCGTGGCGTTGATCGCCAACCACATGCGGTTTAAGGATGTCGAGCGGATGCGTGCTGCGACTCTGAAGCGGTTCGTGCGCCTGCCGCGATTTGACGAGCATATGGAACTGCACCGGCTCGACTGCACATCCAGCCACCGACACCTCAAGGCGTATAACTTCATCCAAAAGATGTTGGCCGAAACGCCCCACGAGGATATTCACCCTCCCAAGCTTTTGACCGGGGACGACCTACTCGCGATGGGCTACCGGCAGGGCCCGGTCTTCGGGCAGATTCTGGCGACTGTCGAGGACGCCCAACTCGAGGGTAAGCTGGAAACAAAGGAAGAAGCTGCCCAGTTCGTGCGAAGCAAATTCAAGCCCAAGGGCTCAGCGCGTTCTGAAGAAGAAGCAGGATCAGCCGATAGCGGGAACAAGGGCATGAAAGGTGTCGGAAAGAGCCAAGGCCAAGACTAAAGTATTGATAATAATGACGATAAGTGGCATTTCTAGGCCGGTTCTCGGGGCATGTATAATGTTTAGTGTGATCGACTAATATTTCCTGCTTTTGGCTTGTGCACTCTGTTACATCGTTTGTCGGCTTGCTGCATCTAAGTTAACCATAGCGTGGATGCTTCATCGCTTCCCTGACCCGCGAAGGTCACCACGCTTCAGATTGGGGACATCATGGCTGAGAAGAAATTTTCGGTGCCTGAAGTTCTACCCATCCTACCCGTTCGGGATACGGTTCTGTTTCCCGGTGCGGTGCTGCCGCTGACGGTAGGACGGGAGAGCTCTCTGGCACTGGTCAATGCTTTAGACGGTGAGGAAAAGCAGCTGGGTGTGGTCGCTCAGCTTGATCCGCGGGTGGAAGACCCAGCGGCAGCGGACCTCCACAAGGTTGGTACGCTGGCCAAGGTACACAAGACCGTAAAAATGCCGAATGGCAATGTGGTGATCTTTCTAGAAGGGCTTCAACGCATCCAGATCACCGAACTAATCACGTTGCGGCCGTATCTGCGGGCGCGCGTCGAGGCGCAGCCGGATACGAACGGCGAGACCGACGCGGAGCTCGAAGCGCTGCAGCGCAACGCACAGGATTTGTTCCGCGATGTTGTGAGCCACTCGCCACAACTTTCGGACGACCTGACTTCGGTCGCTACGGCGATCGACGATCCAGGCCGCCTCGCGGACTTCATTGCGGGCACGCTGCCGTC
>JAFAZL010000321.1 GCA_019239815.1 Acidobacteriota bacterium | reverse complement strand
GGGAGCGGACTCCTGGCCTTTGAGTTTCGAGACGGCGCGCTCGAGCATCTGGCAATAGAGGTCGAAGCCGATGGCTTCAATGTGGCCGTGCTGCTGGCGGCCAAGCATGTTGCCGGCGCCGCGAAGTTCGAGGTCGAGCGCGGCGATGCGGAACCCGGCACCGAGTTCGCTGAACTCCTTCATGGCGGAGAGGCGTTTGCGGGCGATTTCGGTGAGCGTGACTTCGGGCGGGACGAGGAGATACGCATAGGCGCGCTGTGAAGAGCGACCGACGCGGCCGCGGAGTTGGTAAAGCTCGGCGAGGCCCAGGCGATCGGCACGATTGATGAGGATGGTGTTGGCGCGCGGGATGTCGAGGCCATTTTCGACAATGGTGGTGGCGACCAGGACGTCGGCTTCGTCGCGGATGAATTTGAGCATGACGCTTTCGAGTTCTTTTTCGCCCATCTGGCCGTGGCCGACGACGACACGGGCTTTGGGGACGAGCTTTTGGACGAGGGCGGCGAGCGCGTAGATGGACTCGACGCGATTGTGGATGAAATAGATCTGGCCGTCGCGGGCAAGTTCGTTTTCGATGGCGGTGCGGACGAGCTCTTCGTTGAAGGGAGCGACGACAGTCTGGATGGCGAGGCGATCGCGGGGAGGCGTTTCGATCAGCGACATGTCGCGCAGTCCGACGAGCGACATGTGGAGGGTCCGCGGAATTGGAGTCGCGGAGAGCGCAAGTGCGTCCACGTTTTTGCGCATTTCCTTGAGGCGCTCTTTGTGGGCGACGCCGAAACGTTGTTCCTCGTCGACGATGAGGAGGCCGAGATCGGCGAATTTTATATCTTTGGAAAGAAGGCGGTGGGTGCCGATGACGATGTCGACTTTGCCCGCTTCGATAGCGGCCATCGTTTCTTTTTGCTGAGCGGTGGTGCGGAAACGGCTCATCATTTCAATGCGCGCGGGAAAAGCGCCGAAGCGGCGCTTGAAGGTTTCGTAATGCTGGAAGGCGAGAACGGTCGTGGGTGCGAGGACGGCGACTTGTTTGGTGTCAGCAATGGCTTTGAAAGCGGCCCGCATAGCGATTTCGGTTTTGCCGTAGCCTACGTCTCCACACAGGAGGCGATCCATCGGTGTGGCGCTTTCCATGTCGCGCTTGATGTCGGCGATGGCGTAGTTCTGGTCCTGCGTTTCTTCGAATTCGAAGGCGTCTTCAAATTCGTGCTGGAAGTTGCCATCGGGAGAGAAGGCATTGCCGACGGCGGTTTTTCGCGCGGCGTAGAGACCGAGGAGTTGATCGGCCATGTCTTCGAGCGATTTGCGGACTTTTGTCTTGCGCGTGTTCCAGCCGGTGCCGCCGAGTTTGTCGAGCGTGGGCTCGGCACCTTCCACGACGCGATAGCTTTGAACGAGGTCCATGCGCTCGAGCGGGACGTAGAGGCGAGCATCATCGAAATAGCGAAGGAGCATGAACTCGCCGCTGCGGCCGTCGGACTGGATCTGGCGTAGTCCTTCGAACTGGCCGATGCCGTGATCGACGTGGACGATGTAATCGCCGGGTTTGAGTTCGGCGAAATCGCTGAAGAAGCCGGAGGTGCGGATTTTACGGCCCGGGCGTTCGACGGCGGGAGTGGCTTCGAAGAGATCGGAGTTGCCGAAGAGGGTGAGCTTGGCGTCGGGGAAGGTGACGCCTTCTGCGAAGGGCGAGCGCATCAGAAGAAGCGCGGCGGACTCATCGGCTCGCTCTGATGTAAAACCGGCGGCGGCGTCTTCGGATTCGCCGAGGACATATGGCGTTTCGTATTCGCGGCAGATGTCGGCGAGGCGCTCGATTTCGCCGGTGCTGGCGGCGGTGAGGAGTACTTTGCCGCCATCGGCGAGCTGGTTTTTGACTTCCGCCATGCAGGCGGGGACGTCGCCGTGGAAGCGCGGGCTGGGGCGGGATGGGAGTTCGAATTGAGGGATTTCGCCGATCGAGAGAGCGAGTTGTTCGAGATTGACTTGCGAAGATTTCTGAAGGGCGGCGGCGAATTGCTGTTCGGTCCAGAAGTAATGCTCGGCGGTGGGGGCATTGGCTTGGGCGTGGCGCTCGTAATTTTCCGTCGCTTGGGCGAGATGTTTGCCGGCGGCTTCTCTTAGCGCGGCGGGTTCGTCGAGGAAAACGACTGGGCGAAGCGAGCTCTCGGAGAGTTCGAAGAGCGAGGAGTTGCCGGCTTCGGTGCGCGGGCCGAAGTAGGAGGGATTTTCCCAGGCGGCTTCTTCGTCGCCGCGTGCTTGGTCGGGAGGAGGGACAGACCACTCGGCGAGCGGGAGCAACGTGGTGCGGACGACGGGCGCGATCGAGCGCTGGGTGCGGGGATCGAATTCGCGGACGGATTCAACGGTGTCGCCGAGAAGCTCGATACGAACGGGGCGCGGCGATTCGGGGGAGAAGACGTCGATGATGCCCCCGCGGACGGCGAACTGGCCGGGGAGCTCGACCATTTCCGTGCGCGTGTAGCCGACGGAGCCTAGGTGGAGGAGGAGTTCGTCGAGCGGAGTTTCGACGTCGGTGGCGAGAGTGCGGGCGAGCGACAGGTAAACATAGGGATCCTGGTAGCGCCAGAGGGCAGCGGCTACAGGAGCGATGACAAGTGAGATTTGGCCGTCGGCGAGGCGGAAGAGCGTGGCGGCGCGGCGTTCGAGGATGTCAGCGTGCGGACTTTGCGATTGCCATGGGAGCGTGTCGAAGGCAGGCAGTGTTGTGACACCACCGAGCGCGCCGGGGAAAATGCCGGCGAAGAAGCGGAGCGTTTCGGCGAGTGCCTCAGCGCGCTTGTTGGATGCGGTGACGAAGTAGGCGGGGCGGCGGAGTTCGTGCGTGATGTAGGCGGTGACGAGGGCCTTGGCGACGTCGTGCAAGCCGGCGAGCGAGATGTGATTGTTGCCGGAACGCAATGCGGCGAGCGCCGCTTCCATCGAAGGATGGCGCAGGATGCTTTCGAGGCGTTCGCGAACGGCGGGGAGGATCATTCGAGAGAGTGTTTACGATGTCGCCGGAGAGGGCTGCGCCGTTTGTGCGGCAGAAGGCGCGCCTTCGCGAATCTTTCTTAGAATTTCAGTCGTTGAATAGCCGGGAACGACCGGAATCGAAACGACGCGGCCGCCGGCGGCTTCGACCTCTTCGCGGCCGATGATTTTGTTGTCAGCCCAGTCGCCGCCTTTGACGAGTACATCGGGCAAGAGCGCTGAGACTGTCTCGCGGGGCGTGAGTTCGTTATAGATCACGACGGCGTCGACGCACGCGAGGGCGGCGAGAATTTCGGCGCGCTCATTTTCTGGAATCAGAGGGCGGCCGGGTTTCAGGCTGCCGACGCTGGCGTCGCTGTTGATGCCGACGATGAGGACGTCGCCGAGCGCGCGGGCTTGCTCGAGCGTCTTGATGTGACCCGGATGCAACACGTCGAAGCAGCCGTTGGTGAAAACGACGCGGCATCCGTTGCGTTTCTCGCGGCCAAACCGCAAAATCGCTTCGTCCAAGGTGAGTACTGACGGATGACTCAAGGTATCTCCCTGCAGGAAAGACGCGGCGTGACCGCGAATTAGCGAAATTCTAGTTTATCACGCAGGTAAATTTGGCGCGGAATAGCGGACGGCCAACAAAAGAATCGAAGGATTTGAAGGAAAAAGCGCCCAAGCAGCGACGATGGATTCGGGCGGTCGCCGCGATTCTGCTGTGCGCGGTGGGATTCTTGCTTGCGCGAGCGCCGCTGTTTCGAGAGACGACGGTTCTTGTCGATGCGGGCGGGTGCCGGATGGTGACGGACGTCGTCGATGCCGGCGAAGATGATGCGCAGGGGTACGTGATTCTGTTTCATGGGCTGGCGGCGAATAAGAAGATCATGTCGTTTATCGCACGGGGATTTGCGCTGGAGGGGCTTCGCGTGTTCGTGCCGGATCTGCCGGGACATGGGCGGACGCCGGGGCCGTTTTCGTTTGAGCGCGCGGAGAGCTGCGGCGATTCGTTCGTGAGGCAGATGATCGGGCGCGGAGCGGTCGAGGCGAAGCGATTGATCCTGGCGGGACACTCGATGGGCGGGGCGATTGCGGTGAAGGTGGCGGCGGGGGTGCCAGTGGCGGGAGTGATTGCGATTTCGCCGGCGCCGATGGTAACGACCTACGGGATCGAGAAGTCCATGCTGATCTTTTCGAATCCGCCTCCGATACCCCCACATACGCTGGTGATCAGCGGAGGGTTCGAGCCGCGAAACCTGCGCGACTCGGCAAAGGCCTTATTGTCCGGGGAAAATGCGTCGAGCGGCAGTTATGAAGTGATTTCCTTCGCGACTCATGCGGGCTTACTGGTGAGAGCAAACGTCGTTGCCGAATCGCAACGATGGGCGGCGCGAGTACTCGGGATTGAGGCTAGCGTGAAAATTCCGCCGCGGTTGCCGCTCGTCGGCGGAGTCGCGGGGCTGATCGGGATTTTCCTACTGGCTGGCCCGTTCGTTCGGGAGTCGCTGGGGAAGAGTTCACTCGTAAACGTTCCTCCGGCAACGAGCGCGTCGGCGGCGCCGCCTTACGATTCGATCGCGGTTCGAAAACAGGACGTCTCCGTCCGAGTCATCGCCGAATTCGCGGCATTCGCATTTCTTGCAGTTCTGAT
>JAFAZL010000307.1 GCA_019239815.1 Acidobacteriota bacterium | reverse complement strand
GGCGCCAACCTCAAGCATCACGATTACTACGCGCGCGTTCTTCGACTCACCGCCGAACTCACGCCCGAGCGCATCTGATCTAGCCAGCAGCAGCAGTGCGGGACCTGCGCTAGAATTGATCGTCCCTCATTTCTAAAAAGCCTGGCTTGGAGAATGCATGGCGATTCATCTCGGCGAAAACAGTTACGGTGAATCGCGCATTCGCCTGCTGCGCGTCGCGCGGCAAGAAGGGCGTCACGACATTCGTGAGCTGACGATCGGGATCCGCTTCGAAGGCGATTTCGAGACCGCGCATACCGAGGGCGATAACTCCAAAATTTTGCCTGCCGACACGATGAAAAATGCTGTTTACGCGCTCGCTCGCCAGCATTCGGTCGAGCCGGTCGAGGAATTTGGGCTTCACTTGATGGATCAGTTTGTCACCTACAACGCGCAGGTTTCACATGTACACATTTCGATCGAAGAAACGCTCTGGGCAAGATTGCCGCTCGGTGGGAAACCGCACGCAAGCGCGTTCACTCGCAACGGGGATGAACGGAGAACGGCTCTACTTGTGGGGACGCGCCAAGGAACGAAGATACGCTCCGGGATCCGGAATCTCGTTGTGCTGAAGACATCGAACACGCAGTTTGAAAAATTCATGCGCGACCCGTTTACGACGCTAAAGGAAGAAAAGAACCAGGTCTTGGCGACGGCGATCGAGGCCGACTGGTTGTATGCGAAGACGGACGAAGAGATCGAGTTCGGTCCGAAGTGGCACGGCGTGCGCCAGATGCTGCTCGAGACATTTGCCGAACACAAGAGTTTGTCGCTCCAGCACACCCTCTATGCGATGGGCGAAGCGGTGCTCAACAATTACGACGACATCCGCGAAATCCATCTCTCGTTGCCCAAGAAGCAGTTCGATCTGATCGATCTCGATCCGCTCGGAATGGACAATCCGTCGGCCGTTTTTCTCCCGACCGATGAGCCGCAGGGAGTGATCGAAGCGACGCTCCGTAAGGAATAGCAGCTGTCGAACAGCCGAGCTTCGCTGAATTAGAGCCCGCCGAGTTGCAATCGCGTCTTTGCGACTGCATTGTGATGACATGCCCGAATTGCCCGACATCACTGCGTATATCGTCGCGCTTGGGCCGCGCATTGTCGGCAAACGCCTGGAACATGTTCGTCTCGGCACGCCATTTCTTTTGCGCACGGCGATTCCCCCGCTGAGTGATGTCGAAGGACGTCCGGTTGGTGAGCTGCGTCGCATCGGAAAGCGCATCGCGATCGGGCTTGACGGCGATCTGTGGCTGGTGCTGCACTTGATGATTGCGGGTCGGCTGCATTGGCGCGCCGTCGGAGCAAAACTTTCCGGCAAGAATATGCTCGCTGCATTCGATTTTGCGGACGGCTCGCTGGTGCTCACGGAAGCTGGCGCGAAGCACCGAGCATCGCTTCATGTGGTGAGCGGTGCTGAAAATCTCTCGGCATTCGATGCAGGCGGTGTCGATGTTTTTGCCAGCGATTTAGTAGCGTTCCGTGCTGCGTTGACTGCGGAAAATCACACCATCAAACGCGCGCTGACAGATCCGCGCTACCTCAGCGGAATTGGCAATGCCTACTCTGATGAAATTCTGCATGCCGCGCAACTCTCACCCGTTTTGCATACGCAGAAGATGAACGATGAGCAGTGGGATCGCCTCTACTCGGCAACACGGCGGACCCTCAAATTGTGGATAGATCAACTGAGTGGCGAGGCCGTCAAGGAATTTCCAGAAAAGGTGACCGCGTTTCGGCCCGAGATGGCCGTTCATGGAAAATTCGGCAAGCCGTGTCCGCGCTGCGGCGAAAAAATTCAGCGCATTCGCTATGCCGACAAAGAAACGAACTATTGTGCGAAATGCCAGACTAGCGGAAAACTTCTGGCAGACCGAAGCCTTTCGCGACTGCTCGGTGAAGATTGGCCGCGCACGCTCGAAGAATTGGAAACGCTGAAACGTAAGTGAAGCGGGCAAGCGAGCGTCAGTGCTGAGCCGCTCCAGTTTTTGAATCGCCACCGTCCGGCAACGCGAAACCTACGTAGACTCCGCCACTCGGATGCTTCGGATCCTTCCCGCCGCCGGCTGCGATCACGACATACTGCTTTCCGCCAACCATGTATGTCGCCGGTGTGGCGTTTCCCGAAAACGGCAGCTTCGTTTCCCAAAGCAACTTTCCAGTCGCCTTGTCGAAGGCGTGAAACGTTTGGTCGAAGTTCGTGGCGCCAATGAAAACGATTCCGCCGGCGGTAACAATCGGCCCGCCATAATTTTCGCTGCCGGTATCTTTCATCCCTTGCGCGACGAGCGCCGGATATTCACCGAGATTGATTTTCCAAACGTATTCGCCGGTGTTGAGATTGATCGCGTTTAGCGTTCCCCACGGCGGCGCGATCGCTGGGTATCCATCCGGATCAAGAAATCGCCGGTAGCCGGTGAACCGATATTTCATATCGGTAGGCGCCGGTCCTGAACTCGCAACTTCTTTCTGCGGCGCTCCCGTCAGGAAATCGACGAGCTCCGCCACCTGGTCCGGCTTAAGACCGGGAAATCCATTCATGCGCCCTTTGCCCGTGCGAATCGTGCTCGCGATCTGCCCTGGGGTCAGCCGGTTGCCGATATCCACCAGCGACGGAAACGCCGGCGGCGATCCCTTGCGCTCGTCGCCATGGCAAATCGCGCATTGCGACAAGTAAATCGACTGCGCGGTGTTGCCTGGCTTGTTTTCGCCAAGCGAAGCCATCCACGCCATTTCGTTCGAATTGACGTAGAGAATGTT
>JAFAZL010000266.1 GCA_019239815.1 Acidobacteriota bacterium | reverse complement strand
GGGGGCATGGGGGGACGGGCGGCGTGCCTGCACCTGGCGAGGGCCGGGATGACGGTGACTTGCGTCGAGCCGAAGACGGAAATTGGGCAGCCGGTGGGAGAGTCGCTGGATTGGTCGTCGCCAGAGTTGCTGAAGGCGCTGGGGCTGCCGATGGAGAAGCTGGTGAGCACGTCGGTGGCGACGTGGAAGCGGCATGTGACGCTGAAGATGCCGAGCGGAGAGCCGGAGCACTATGTGCCGGTGCCGTGGCTGGCGCGGCAACCTTTTAATGTGGAGTTGCGAACGATCCATGTAGATCGCACGAGGCTGGATCGCGAATTGATGGATGCGGTGATGCGAAGCGGCGTGAATGTGGTGCACGAGAAAGTGGCGCGCGTCGAAAGCAGCGGGAAACGCGTGGAGGCGATACAGACCGAGAGTGGGACCCGATATTCGGCGAAGTGGTTTGTAGATGCTTCGGGGCTGGGCTCTTCCCTTTTTGGACGGCATTTCAAATTGCGAGCGATCGAGAGCGGGCCACCGAAGGCGGCGATGTGGACGTACTTCACGGTGGATGAGGCGCTCGAAGGGACGACGTTGTACATGGAGCCGCGCGCGGGCGAGTACCTCAATTGGATTTGGGAAATCCCGGTGCAGAACGACATGGTGAGCGTGGGCTATGTGATTACCGGGCCGGCAATGAAGGAACGGCGCGAGGCCGGCGAGTCGGTGGAGACAATATTTCGAAATCAACTTGAGAAATATCCGCGATTTGCGGCGCTGCTGGCGAAGAAGCCGCTGGGCGAAGTGAATGTGACTTCGTTTCGCGCGCGGACGTACGTCGGAACGGCGGGGCCGAACTGGGTGATCGTGGGCGAAGCGGCATCGATGGTCGATCCGATTACTTCGAACGGAGTGACGGCGGCGCTACGACACGCTTCGGAAGGATGCGCGCTGATTTTGAAAAATCGCGAAAGCGGCCGGCTGCCGTTGCGGGCGCGGATTTGCTACAGCGCGCGCGTCGTGTACATGGGGAAATTTTTTAACGGCGGGATCGAGAAGCTTGTATATGAGCCGCCGGTGCGGAACCGGATTGGATTGCGGCACGCGGGGACGGTTTATATCAGCCCGGCGTGGGGGATGAATCTGGTTTATGCGCGGACGTCGCCACGCGGGATGTTTATGACGACGATGTTTGGATTGTGGCTGCTGTTTTTTCGCGTGACGACGTGGATTGTGTATCGAGTTTGCAAGCTTCTGCCGCAACGGGCGGAAGCTGCGAACTGTTAGGGCTGTAGGCTACGGAATTCGAGGGGGTGGCGGATGTATCTGCTCTCGCGTGGGTCGGGCTATCCGGTGCTGTTCATTCATGGGATGCCGACGAGCAGTCATTTGTGGGACGGAGTGATCGAGCGGCTGCGCGGGCAGTTTACGTGCCTGGCGGTGGATTTGCCCGGGCTGGGGCGGAGTCCGAGTATTCCGTATTGCGCGAACCATCTGGAGTTGCTCGCGGAGAAGATGGAGGAGATTCGAATCGAGCAGGGATTTGAGAAGTGGCATGTAGTGGGTCATGACGCGGGGTCGGCGGTGGCGATTCACTATGCGCATCGGTTTCCGGAGCGGGTGGATCATCTGGTGCTGCTTTCACCGGCTGTGTTTCCGGAGTTGAAGCCGTTTCCAATTTTTCGATTGCTGCGCGTGCCGGTGATTGGTGAGTTGCTGGCGCCGCTGGTGAGTTTAGTTTTCTGGAAGATGGCGATGCGGCTGGCGGTGGAGAAGCGGCGGACGGAAATGCGCGGGGCGATCGAAGATTTTCGGGCTCCGTTCGCAGGGTTGCGCGGGGCGTGGCGGCTGATGTCGGTATTGCGGTTCGGCGATCCGGTGGATGTGTTGGCGGATGTACCGGCGATGCTGCCAAAGCTTTCGGCCCCGACTCTGATTTGCCACGGCGCGAGCGATCGCGCGATACCACAAATTTTTTCGGAGCGAGCGGGGTCGCTGATCCGCGGGTCGCGGGTGGTGATTGTGGATTCGGGGCATTATTTGCCGCTGAATCGGCCGGAAGTG
>JAFAZL010000183.1 GCA_019239815.1 Acidobacteriota bacterium | reverse complement strand
CAAACAGAAATACCCCAACGGCTGGAAAGCTCCGCGCCCGTATCTCCGCATCGTCCCCCAGCCGAAGTAACACCGTGCTTGGCAAGACGATTCACGCGCGTGCTTGGCAAGGTGATGTAGGGGCGCAGCATGCTGCGCCCCAACTTGCCCGGACCTAACGAGTTTGCACGTTTCGTTTTTTCTCGCTGCGTCCGAAACTGGAAACTACCCATGATCCTCAAGCAGTTCTATCTCAGCTGCCTTGCCCACGCTTCGTACCTCATCGGTGACGAGCAAACCGGCGAGGCCGCCGTTGTCGATCCGCAGCGCGACATCGACCAATACATCGCGTTCGCCGCCGAGAATAAACTGCACATCAAGCACGTCTTCCTGACGCATCTCCACGCCGACTTCATCGCCGGCCATCTCGAACTCCGCGATCGCGTAGGCGCCAAAATTTATCTTGGCGCTTCCGCGAAAGCGAAGTACGCCTTCACGCCCTTGAAGGATGGAGAGGGAATCGAATTCGGCAAAGTCCGCCTGAAGGTTCTCGAAACTCCCGGCCACACCCCCGAATCCATCTCGATCCTCGTGTACGACCTCGCCGTCAGTGATACGCAGCCGAATGCCATCCTGACCGGCGACACTCTATTTATTGGCGATGTCGGTCGTCCGGACTTACGCGCCGCTCTCGGCTGGTCCGCCACGCAACTCGGCGGCATGTTGTACGAATCTCTCCACAACAAACTTCTTCCGCTTCCCGATGCAAGCCTCGTCTATCCGGCTCACGGCGCGGGCTCGCTCTGCGGCAAAGCCATCAGCAAGGAAACCGTCTCCACGATGGGCGAGCAGCGCCGCGTCAACTACGCGCTCCAGCCCATGACCAAAGACGCCTTCATCCAGGTTGTCACTGCCGACCAACCCGAAGCGCCCGACTACTTCACCTACGACGCCGTTCTAAACAGCGAAGAACGCCCCACGCTCGACCAGGCCCTTGAACAAGGCTTGAACCCGCTTCCGCTTGATTCAGTATTAGGTCTGCAGTCCGCCAACGCGCAGATTCTCGACACACGCGACCCCGCCGAATTCGCCGCTGCTCATCTGAAGGGCAGCATCAACATCGGTCTCGGCGGCCAATATGCCACTTGGGCCGGCACGATCCTCAATCGCCAAGACCCCATCGTCATCATCGCCGCCCCCGGCCGCGAAAAAGAATCCGCCGTCCGCCTCGGCCGCATCGGCTTCGACCACATCGTCGGCTTCTTGAAAGACGGCGTCCGCAGCCTCGACCCGCGCCCCGACCTCATCACTACCACTCAATCCTTCAGTCCCCAATACGCCCTCGAAGCCATGGCGAGCGGCAAAAATCCGCTCGTGATCGACGTCCGCAATCCTGGCGAACGCACCCGCAAATTCATCGACGGCAGCGAAAGCATCCCGCTAAGTCATTTGGTGGAGAAGGCAGGTAAGTTTCCTCGCGATAGCGAAGTTCTGGTGTATTGCGCCGGTGGCTACCGCTCGTCGATTGCCGCCAGCCTCCTACAACGCGCCGGCTTCGCGAACGCAGCCGAAATAGCCGGTGGCCTAGCCGCCTGGGAATCCGCCCATCTCCCCGTTCGAACCAACTGACACTTCGAACAGACACCTCAAGTTCAGACGCGATCCATCGTCACAGCTCAAACCACTTGACAAACGTTATCAAATGAGATAAGATGTCATTCATAGAAACTTGCGCTTCAGATCGTGGCAGCAACAACTCCCCTAAAATCACATCCTTAGATCGTTGGCGCGAATAAGCGTCGTATTTTCACATCCTTAGAAAAAACATCGGGGGGTGGTCAGTCCAACGTAGATTCCCAAAATGGAACGCGGACGATCAGCGCAAGCGCGAGTCGACCTTCGCCACATAAACTCCATAAGGCTCGAGGCTTATCGTCCGCATAGCCTTCGGCGAAGTTTTCGCCCCGACCGCAACCAAAGTCGTAGTTTTCGCGGAAGGCGCAGCAACTTTCTGAAGCTCCAGCTTCACGTTCTGTGGCGACCCTGACATGTTCAGCGCAACGATCACGCTCTGTCCTCGAATGTCTTGCCGAGCAAACGCCAGCACATGCGCGTCGTCCGAATTAAGCTCAATGTACTTGCCCTCGCGCAACGCAGGCTCGCTCGAGCGCAACGCAATAATTTTGCGATAAAGATTCAGAATCGAATCCGCATCCTTGCTCTCTGTCGCGACGTTGTGTGTCTTGTAGTTCGGCGCAACTGGCAGCCAAGGTTTGCCCGTCGTAAATCCTGCGTTCGGCCCGTCGGTCCACTGCATCGGAGTCC
>JAFAZL010000046.1 GCA_019239815.1 Acidobacteriota bacterium | reverse complement strand
TCCACTCCGCCGATGTACTGGTCGACGGGCATCCATGCTCGGACCACGCTGCGGTCCCAGGCCGCGCGGTCGTTGCGCGCGTCGCAGTAGCGCACGAAGTACCAGCTCGAGTCGACAAATGTGTCCATCGTGTCCGTCTCACGCCTGGCCTTCCCGCCGCACTGCGGGCAGTCGACGTTCACCCATCCCTCCGCCGCCGCGAGCGGGGATCGACCCTTTGGCTGGTAGTCGTCGATCTCCGGCAGGAGCACAGGCAGATCCTCGTCGGGTACCGGCACGGTGCCGCATCGCTCGCAGTACACGATCGGAATAGGGCACCCCCAGTAGCGCTGACGCGAAATCAGCCAGTCCCGCAGCTTGTAGCTGACCGAGGCATGACCCTCTCCCTCGTTGTCCAACCAGGCGACGATCGCCTCGCGTCCCTCGACGGCGCTCATCCCCGTGAACTGCCCCGAGTTGATCAGGCGCTCGTTCTGGGAGTGGGCGACGAACGCCTCATCGCCGCTCGGTTCCCCGTCGGCCGCAGCGACGACGTGGCGGATCGGCAGCCCGAACGTCTTGGCGAACTGGAAGTCGCGCTCGTCATGGGCGGGAACCGCCATGATCGCGCCCGTGCCGTACTCCATCAGCACAAAATTCCCAACCCAAATCGGAATCTTCTCGCCATTGAACGGGTTGACCGCGTGCCGCCCCGTAAAAAATCCAATCTTCTCCGCCGTTTCCAGATCCTCCGCCTTCACCGACCCCGACCGAATCTTCGCCAGCGTTTTGTCGATGTCCGCGCGCAGCTTCGAATCCGTAATTCCCGCGAGCAGCGTCCCCACAATCGGATGCCCCGCCGCCAAAATAATCGCCGAAGCCCCATAAATCGTGTCGATCCGCGTCGTAAAAATCTCAATCGGCTCGGCGCCTGAAACATCCGCCACCGCGAACTTCACGCGCGCGCCCACCGACTTCCCGATCCAATTCCGCTGCATCGTGATAACCCGTTCCGGCCAACCGCCTTCCAGCGTCTTCAGATCATCAATCAACTGTTCCGCGTAAGCCGTCGTCTTCAGAAACCACTGCTCGATCTCGCGCACTTCCACCAGCGTATCTTCATGACGCCAGCAATACCCATTCACCACCTGTTCGTTCGCCAGCACCGTGCAACACTTCGGGCACCAGTTCACGCGGCTCTTCTTCCGATAGGCCAGCCCGCGCTCCAGCATCCGCAGAAAAAACCACTGATTCCATCGGTAGTATTCCGGCTCACAAGTCGAGATCTCTCGCCGCCAGTCATAACTAAATCCAAAGCGCCGTAGCACCCGTTGGAATTCTGCTATGTTGTTATTGGTCCAGGTTCGCGGGTGAGTATTGTTCTTGATCGCCGCGTTCTCGGCAGGCAGCCCGAACGCGTCCCATCCCATCGGATGCAGCACGTTAAATCCGCGCATCCGCTTTACGCGCGCAACCACATCCCCAATCGTGTAGTTGCGCATGTGCCCCATATGCAGCGTCCCCGAAGGGTACGGCAGCATCTCCAGCACATAATATTTTGGCTTCGACGGATCAGCTTCCGTCTCAAAGACCTTCGCTTCTTCCCACCGCTGCTGCCACTTCGCCTCAATCGCCCACGGATCGTACTTCGACCCCTCTTGAAACGCCCGTCCCGGAACTCCCGCTACATTCTCCGCCGCCAACCGAATCCCCCATGAACTCCGCCACTAACTACTCGTCCAATTCTCCGTGAATCTCTGCGCTCTCAGCGTCTCTGCGTTATCTTTCTTCTTCTCTTTCGACTTTTAACTGTTGACTGTCAACTCTTCTTCTTCGCCCTCTTCCCCGTCTTCTTCAGCGCCGCCACTGCCTTCTTCTTCGCTGCCGCCGTCAACATCGAATACCCCTTCTCCGCCGCCGGCGCCTTCTCACTCAACCCCGCCAACTCCCACAGCGCCGCCACATTCTTCCGATCATCTCCCGGATCCTCAATCGGCGTCTCCGCGATAAACGCGCGCCCCGGCAAACCCTCCGGATACGCCGCACTCAAATTCGGATGCGTCAAAATCCGTCGAAACGCCTCCGCCCCAATCTTCCCTTTGCCGACATGCTCATGCCGATCCACACGTCCGCCCAACGCAATCTTCGAATCGTTCGCATGAATCACCGGCACATTCGCCAGCCCAACCGTCCGCTCGATCAAATCCAGCGTCGACTCCAGCCCCTGCGGCGTCCGAATGTCATACCCCGCCGCAAACAAATGCGCCGTATCCAAACACGCTCCAGCGCCAATCGAATTCAGCCCCGCCACAATTTCTCCGACTTCTTCCAGCCGCGACCCAACCGCGCTTCCCATCCCCGCCGTATTCTCAATCAAAATCCGCATCGATGTCGCCGGCAGCCGCTTCACCGCCTGCTTCACCGAATCAATCACCAGCCGAATCGCCTGCTCGGGCCGCCCATCCGTGTAGCATCCCGGATGCACCACCACGAAATCCGCACCCAGCGCAATCCCCCGCACCAACTCCTCATGAAACGACTGAATCGACCGCGTCCGCAGCATCGGCGCCGGCGCTGCCAAATTGATCAGATAATTCGCGTGAACCACCAGCGGCCCGAGCCCCAGCGCCTCGCGGCGATCCCGAAAAGCCTTTGCATCCACATCCGTAATCCGCGCCGCAATCGCGCCGCCCGCCCACATCCGCGGATTCACCGAAAAAATCTGCAGCGCCGTGCAGCCCAATTTCGCCGCCGACTCCAGCGCATTCACATGACTCCCCGCAATCGACGTGTGAATCCCAATCCGCAGCCCGCCCTCAAGCCACGCCGGTGGCAACGGCTCGGGTTCCGGCTCCGGCCGGTACTCGTCCTCAGGATCAAACATCGTCCTCGCCACCAAGTCCTCGTCCGCAAACCCAACCTTATTCGTCATTCCCACTGCGTTTTCCGCCTTCCATTAAACCAACCATCATACCACACGCCCCAAATACCCCTTGTGCGGCCTTAACTGCTCCTGGGTGCCGCACCCTCAGCCTTCAGAGGGCGCGGATTTTCCACTCGCTATCGCCAACCTAAGCTCGTGCGGGTCGGAACAATTTCAACGTCTCGCTCGTATCTCCACACAATAAACAAACGCTCGAAACGAAACACGGCCCCAAACGTTAACAGCACCCAGAGGCAAAAAAATGCAAACCTTCCTCCAAGACATCCGCTACGCCCTGCGCATGCTCCGCAAGTCCCCCGGCTTCACCTTCATCGCCATCTTCACGCTCGCGCTCGGCATCGGCGCCAACACCGCGATCTTCAGCCTCGCCAACGTCTTCCTCTTCCGCCCGCTCCCCGTCAAAGATGCCGACCGCCTCGTCTCCATCGGTGTCCAAAGCTCGCCCACCTCCGAGCCCGACCAGGCCTCCTATCTCGACTTCCTCGATTACAAACAAGCTCCCGTCTTCACCGACATGACCGCCTTCGTCCTCGACCTCGTCGGCATCGGCGCCAACGGCCGCGCCGACCGCACCATCGTCGCCGAGGTCCCCAGCAACTTCTTCACAATGTTCGGCATTCGCCCCGAGATTGGCCGTGTCATCCTTCCCGGCGAAGGCGACCAGCCTCGCACCGGTAACGTCATCGTCCTCGGCTACTCCTACTGGCAAAAGCGCTTCGGCGGCGACCCCGGCATCGTCGGTCGCACCGTCACCTTCGACGGCCGCGACGTCACCATCGTCGGCGTCGCCGAAAAGAAGTTCCACGGCCCCTACGCCATCGTCGAAATGGACGCCTACGCTCCCATCGGCATGAAGGACTTCGCCACCGTCGGCACGGCCGACTTCTTCACTTCTCGCGCCGCCCGCGAACTCCACGTCCTCGCCACGCTCAAGCCCGGCGTCACCATTCAGCAAGCCCAAACCGGCCTGCAAGTCGTCGCCTCGCGCCTCTCCGACCAATTCCCCGAAACCAACCACGGCCAAACCGTCCGCGTCTTCCCCGAAAAAATCGCCCGCCCTGATCCCGGCTCCGCCGATTCCCTGCCCATGGTCGCCACCATCTTCCTCGCGCTCGTCGGCCTCGTCCTCATGGTCGCCTGCATCAACGTCGCGAATCTCCTCCTCGCCCGTTCCGCCGCCCGCCAAAAAGAAATCGCCGTCCGCGCCTCCATGGGCGCCACACGCGGTCGCTTGATTCGTCAGATGCTCACCGAAAGCATCATCCTCGCCGTTTCCGGCGGCGCCGCCGGAGCCGTCCTCGGCATGTGGGTTTGCCGCGCCCTCGAACAACTCCGCCCCATCGGTGACTTCCCGATCCGCTTCGGCTTCACCTTCGACTGGCGCGTCTTTGGTTACGTCGCCGGCGTCGCCTGCGCCTCCGGCATCCTCGCCGGACTTGCTCCCGCTCTCCGCGCTTCACGCACCAACATCAACGAAACCCTGCGCGAAACCGGCCGCGGCCTCATCGGCGAAGGCAGCCGCCGCCATATCCTTCGCAACTCACTCGTCGTGGCACAGGTCGCTGGCTCCATCATCGTTCTCGTCGCCGCCGGCCTCTTCACCCGCAGCCTCCAAAACGCCGAATCCGTCGATCTCGGCTACGATCCTCACAATGTCCTCAACATTGGCCTCAATCCCGAACTCCAGGGCTACGATCACCCGCGCACAG
>JAFAZL010000006.1 GCA_019239815.1 Acidobacteriota bacterium | reverse complement strand
CGAAGTCGCGTACGAAAGCCGCAAATATCCAGGCGCGCCGAACGCATCGCCAGGTACGAGCGCAACACGCGCCTTGTCGAGCAGCAGCTTCGCCAACTCGGTCGTATCTCTCGCCAGCGCCTGCCCGCTGCTGCCGTTCGCCAGATGTGCAGACACATTCGGAAACGCGTAGAACGCGCCCCCCGGCCATTCGCAGGTGACGCCGTTGATCGCGCGCAATCCTTCGACGATCCGCTTCCGGCGCTTTTCATACTCGGCGAGCATTACCGGAACCGTGTCCATCGAGCCGCGCATCGCTTCGAGCGCCGCGTGCTGCGCAATCGACGTGGGGTTCGACGTCGATTGGCTCTGCAGTTTCACCGTCGCTTGAATGAGCGCTTCCGGCGCGAGCGTGTAGCCAACGCGCCAGCCGGTCATCGCGAATGTCTTCGACATCGAGCCGATGATGATGACGTTCTCTTTCGAGCCCGCCACGCTCGCGATGGAGTACGGCTTGTTTTCCCCGTACGTAAAGTGCGAATAGCACTCGTCGCCCATCAGCCAGACGTTGTGCTTTTTGCAAGCCGCGAGGATGCGCTCGTATTCGTCCGGAGGAATCACGCCGCCCGTCGGATTGTTGGGCGAACTCAAAATCACCATCTTCGTTCTTGGTGTGATCGCCTTTTCGATGACCGACGCCTTCACGCTGAATCCGTCTTCGGGCTTACTGTCGACGAAGACCGGCGTGCCGCCGGCGTACTTCACAATGTCGGGATAGCTGACCCAATACGGCGCAGGAATGATGACTTCGTCGCCCTGCTGCACGAGCACGCTGACGCAGTTGAAGATCGAATGTTTACCGCCGACGTTGACGACGCACTCTTTCGGTTCGTAGTTCGAGTGAAGCTCGCGCTTGTGCCACGCGCAAATCGCTTCGCGCAGCGGCATGATGCCGCCCGTCGGCGTGTACTTCGTGTAGTTGTGCTCGATCGCGCGAATCGCGGCCTGCTTGATGTGGTCGGGAGTCGGAAAGTCCGGCTCACCCGGGCCGAAGTCCGCGAGATCGACGCCCTTCGCCTTGAGCTTGTCAGCTTCCGCGATGACGGCCGAGGTCGGCGAGATTTGGATGCGATTGATGCGTTCGGTGAGCTGCACTGTTTCTCCTGTCGATGACTGCGAATCTTTTTTGAGCCCGCTAGCTAGCTTGACGCGCTAGGCGATCTTCGCCCGAATTCGCTCTTCCACAACGCTCGGGACGAGACCTTCCAGCGGCCCGCCGAGTTGCGCGATCTCGCGCACGAGCTTGGAGCTCAAAAAGCTGTACGGCTGCCCCGGCAGCATGAACACGGTTTCAAGCCGCGGCTCAAGCTTGCGATTCATCAGCGCCATCTGCAACTCATACTCGTAGTCCGAAACAGCGCGGATTCCGCGCAGGATGACGCCAGCACCGCGTTTGCGCGCATAATCGACAAGCAAGCCGTCGAACACATCGACTTCGACGCTGCTCCAGCGGCTGGTGACCTCGCGTAGCATTTCCACGCGCTCTGGCACCGTAAAAAGCGGCTGCTTTTCCGCATTGCGCAGGACGGCGACGATGATCAGGTCGAACATCTTTTCGCCGCGCTCGATCAGGTCGAGGTGGCCATTGGTGACCGGGTCGAACGTGCCCGGATAGATGGCGATCGATGTTTTCATCGTCATAGGCGGAGCAGAACTCCGCTGCGAACCGCTTGGGTTATTCTAACCCACCCGCGAAAGCAAATCCTCTTTCGAATCAGGGTCGCACGATGGCCAAATCGGCCCGCTGGCGCGACATCATCGCGACGTCACGCAATGGCGCGCGAAGAACTCCCTACCTACAAACCAGTTTCGCCAGACCGAGGCTTATGCGAGGATGCCAAGCGTTATTGAATCGTATTAGTGTTGGGAATCCGCGCGGAGGGCACGCGAAGATGATGCACGGTCGGTCGATTCGGGGAATACTGCTGGCGATGACGCTACTCTTGAGCACCATGATTCAATTGCCTTCGGCAAACGCGCAAACGCAGCACCAACTGAGCTTGATGCCGTGGCCGTCGAGCGTGCAGCAAGGCAGCGGCGAACTTCGCGTCGACGCAACGTTCTCGGTTGCGTTGACGGGGCACACCGAGCCGCGCCTCGATCACTCCGTCGCTCGATTCCTGACGCAGCTCAATCGCGAAACCGCATTCCCGACCTCCGCGAAGGCGCCCGCCGCCGGCAGCAAAGCCACGCTGACGATTCACACCGACCACGCCAGCAAAGAGATTCAGGAGCTTGGCGAAGACGAGAGCTACACACTCGAAGTCACGCCCGATGGCGCGAAACTCAATGCCGCAACTCCACTCGGCACGATGCACGGCCTGCAAACATTCCTGCAATTAGTCGAGCCCGGCGCAGCCGGATTCGACGTGCCCGTCGTTACGATCAACGACACGCCGCGCTTCCCCTGGCGCGGAATCATGTTCGACGTCGGCCGCCACTTTATCCCGCTCGACGTCTTGCGCCGCAACGTCGACGGCATGGAAGCCGTGAAGATGAATGTCTTCCACTGGCATCTATCTGAAAATCAAGGCTTCCGCATCGAGAGCAAGAAGTTTCCGAAGCTGCAGGAACAAGGCTCGGACAATCTTTATTACACGCAGGACGAAGTCCGCGATTTCATTGCATACGCGCGCGAGCGCGGCATTCGCGTCGTGCCTGAATTCGACATGCCGGGGCACAGCACGGCCTGGTTCGTCGGCTATCCCGAACTCGCCAGCGGTCCGGGGCCGTATCAAATCGAGCGCAAGTGGGGCGTGATGGATCCGGCGATGGATCCGACGAATGAGAAAACCTACAAATTTCTCGACGATTTCATCGGCGAAATGGCCAAAGTTTTCCCCGATCATTTCTTCCACATCGGCGGCGATGAAGTGAACGGCAAGCAGTGGGACGCGAATCCGAAGATTCAAGAATTCAAGAAGGCTCACAACATCGCGGACAACAAAAATCTTCAGGCCTACTTCAGCCAACGCGTGCAGAAGCTCGTCACCAAGCACGGCAAAGCCGTGGTCGGCTGGGATGAAGTGTTCATTCCCGGCGTGCCAAAAGACATCGTGATTCAGTCTTGGCGCGGCCAGGCTTCGCTCGCCGAAGCCGCGTCGCAGGGCTATCGCGGCATTCTTTCGAACGGGTACTACATTGATCTTGGTTGGTCGGCGGCGCGCCACTACGCGGTCGATCCGATGGGCGGCGCAGCAGCGAATCTGACGCCGGAGCAGCAGAAGCTGATCCTCGGCGGCGAAGCCACGATGTGGTCGGAGTACGTCAACGCGGAAAATATGGACTCGCGAGTCTGGCCGCGCAGCGCTGCGATCGCGGAACGGCTGTGGTCGCCACAAAGCGTCACCGATGTCGCATCGATGTACGCCCGCATGCACGCTGAGAGCGTGCGCCTTGAGTTGCTCGACTTGACGCATCGTTCGAACTACCGCTCGATGCTCCAGCGCATCGCCGGGGCAGCGAGTCCCGACGAGTTCGAAGCATTGAAGACGGTCGCCGACGTCGTCGAGCCGGTAAAGGACTACAACCGCGAGAAGCTTGCTCCTGAGGAGCCAACGAGTCAGACTCCGATGAATCGCGTCGTCGACGCGGTTACGCTGGAGAGCGACACAGCCCGCCAGTTCGGGGAACTAGTAGACAAATTCCTCGCCTCAAGCTGCAAGGACGCCGACACGGCCGCTCGTCTGCGCGCGCAGTTCATCATCTGGCGAGACAACGACGCGAAGCTGCAGCCGCTTGAGCAGCGATCGTTCCTCGTGAAGGAGATCGGACAGGTGTCGCAGAATGTGTCCGCGTTAGGCGTAGCCGGCCTCGCGGCGCTCGACGAAATTGCGAAGGGAGCGGCGGCGCCTGCGGATTGGAAGTCGAGCCAGACGGCTGCGATCACGCAGCTTGCAGAGCCAAGAGCGCAGCTCTTGTTGCTCCCGACCGGTGCGGTGCAGAAGCTGGTCGACGCAGCTAGCGTTGGCGGCAGCTGTGCAAAGTAATTCACGCGTTGTCTACTTCTTTCTACTCTAGACTGGTTGCCCTCGCCTCTTGCGGCGCGCGATTGTGGCACACGCCCGAACCCGAATCGGTAAACGTCGAGCCTTCGACGGGAACAAATTCCCACGTATACCCGTGCGGCATCAGCGTCACTTTGATCACGCCGAACGTATCCATATTTCGCACTTCGCTGTTGTCCATCGCAAATCCCAGCGGATCATGGCTCCGGCCACCGGTTCCGACTACGATTTCGCGAATCCCGTGCTCCGGATCGATTTTCCCGTCCGGATCCTGTGGAGCAAAACGTTCGTAGGAATGTTCGTGCCCAACGAGGAGCAGATCTGCGTGAGCGGCATACAAATCTTGCACGATTTGTTTTAGCTCGGGATGCACGGCGTGCTTTCGATAAATTCCGCTGCTAAAGAGCGCGTGATGTCCGAACGCGATGATGCAGGAACTTGCATGCTCGCTCAGATCCTGCTTCAGCCAGGTTTCTTCAGGTGAACCGGCGCCGCACCCGCCCAGCCCCGGCGCTCCGCAATTCGAATTGAGCGCGATGATGTGCCACACGCCCAGATCAAAACTGTAGTAACCCTTGCCAACCGGGCCGGCTCGATCGCCCCAATACCGAAAATAGTCCCTGGCGCCCGGGGTTCCGTATTCGTGATTGCCGAGGGTTGGGTGGGTGCGGTCTTTGAAGCGACCCCAGGTCTTGCCATAGCAGTCGGTGAATTCGGTGGCGTTGCCGTGCTCATAAGCTAGGTCGCCGGAAGCGAAGACTTCGCCCGGGATTTTCTCGATGAGCTTGGCAGTGGCCTCGGCCCCAGCAAGCGCTGCCCCGCAACCCGCGATATCCCCCGCACCAACAAGCGTAAACACTTTATCTTCAGTAGTTTGGGTCGAGTCCCGCGCTGTAGGTGCCTGTTTCGCGGGCTGAGCGGGTGCGGCCGTCTGCCCCAGCACCCCGCCGCAACCTGCAAGCACCGCCCACCCAACTGCCCAAATCCTCACGAGATCGGCCAAATCCGTGTAACGGGACATCCCGCTCTCCTCATCCAATCCGCTAGGTTAGCCTATCACGCAGGGTGAGCCTGAGGGCGTCAGCAACCTCGTCGACGAGTACTACAACCAGCCCGAAATCAATGTTTTGCACAATCTTAGGGCAGCGAAGTAGTTTGACTTGCGGCGGCGGAAAGGATAGTATTTCATCTGGGACTGATTTTGTCGTATTTGACCGGGAGAGTTGCTTTCGCCGATGTTTAAGCTGTCGAAAAAAGCCGACTATGGCCTGATCGCCGTGAAGCACCTTGCGACACACCGCAACGGTCACGCGTGCAGTGCCAACGAAATTTCGGAAGAGTACGGCATCTCGACCACGCTGATGGCGAAGGTTCTTCAGAAGCTCGCACGGCAAGGTCTGGTTGCGGCAAAGCACGGTTCGAGCGGCGGGTATCAGTTGGCGAAAGAGCCGGGGCAGATTAGCGCACTCGATGTGATTTCGGCGATCGACGGCCCTGTGCTGATCACGTCATGCGTCACGAGTCACGGAACCTGTGACGCGACCGACAAGTGCTCAGTGCGAGAGCCGCTGCGCCGCGTGAACGAGAGCATATTGCAAGTGCTCGGCACGGTAACGATTTCTCAGATGAGCGAAGATCCGCACGAACCTGCGCTCGTCGCGCTGTCATCCGGCCTTCGGTAGGGCCGGTCGCAGCGACGCAAGTACAGAAATTATTCGAGAAGTAGGAGACGGAACAATGGCTGTGAAGCTCCCGATTTACATGGACAATCACGCGACCACGCCGGTCGATCCTCGTGTCGTTGATGCGATGCTGCCGTATTTCACCGAGAAATTCGGCAACGCTGCGAGCCGGAACCACTCATTCGGTTGGGCCGGTGAAGAAGCGATCGAGACCGCGCGGCAGCAGATCGCCTCGCTGATTGGCGCCACGCCGAAGGAAATCATCTTCACCAGCGGCGCGACGGAGTCCGACAACCTGATGATCAAAGGCGTTGCCGAGATGTACCGCGAAAAGGGCAACCACATCATCACGCAAGCGATCGAGCATAAAGCTGTGCTCGACACCTGCAAGCGCCTCGAAAAGTACGGCTACGAAGTCACCTATCTGCCGGTACAGAAGGATGGCCGTGTCGACCCGGAAGACGTGCGCAAGGCGATCACGCCGAAGACGATTTTGATCACGATTATGTACGCCAACAACGAAATTGGCGTCATCAACCCGATCCAGGAAATCGGCAAAATCGCGAAGGAGCACGGCATTATCTTCGCGGTCGATGGCGTCCAGGCCGTCGGCAAGATTCCGGTCGACGTGCAGAAAGACAACATCGATCTGCTCGCGATCTCCGGCCACAAGATTTACGGTCCGAAGGGTGTTGGCGCGCTTTACGTTCGCCGCCGCAACCCGCGCGTGCAGCTCTCGGCGATCATCGATGGCGGCGGCCACGAGCGCGGCATGCGGTCCGGCACGCTCAACGTCACCGGCATCATCGGACTGGGCAAGGCCTGCGAAATCGCTCAACAGGAAATGGGGAGCGAAGGCGCGCGGCTCCTTGCTCTCCGTGAACGCCTGCGCAAGGGCCTCGAAGCCAAGCTCGACGAAGTCTTCATCAACGGTTCGATGGAGCATCGCCTGCCCAACAACCTGAATATGAGCTTTGCCTATGTCGAGGGCGAATCCCTGCTCATGGGCATCAACGATATCGCGGTCTCGAGTGGATCTGCTTGCACCTCAGCAACCCTCGAACCCAGTTACGTACTCAAAGCATTAGGCGTGGGCGAAGACCTGGCTCACACCTCGATTCGCTTCGGCCTCGGACGATTTAATACGGAAGAAGAGGTCGATTACG
>JAFAZL010000939.1 GCA_019239815.1 Acidobacteriota bacterium | reverse complement strand
TCACGATGGCGAAGGTGATCGAGGCGCTGGATCGGCCAGCGCTCGTGCTAGCGCACAACAAAACGCTGGCGGCGCAGCTGTACCACGAGTTCAAGTCGTTCTTTCCCGAGAATGCGGTGGAGTATTTTGTCAGCTACTACGACTATTACCAGCCGGAAGCGTACGTTCCGTCGGCGGATCTTTATATTGATAAAGAATCAACGATCAACGACGAGCTCGACAAGCTGCGCATGAGCGCAACGCGGGCGCTATTTGAGCGTCGCGATACGATCATCGTGTCGAGCGTTTCGTGCATTTATGGGATCGGATCGCCGGAAGCGTATTACGGGATGCTCGTGCTCGTTGAGAAGGCGATGGAGACTTCGCGCGAGAAGCTGCTGCACCGATTTGTCGATTTGCAATATGAGCGGTCGGAGGATTTGCGGCGCGGGACATTTCGCGTGCGTGGGGACATCATCGAGATTTATCCGTCGTATGAAGACAACGCTTATCGCTTTGAGATGTGGGGGAATCAGATCGATAAGATACGGCAGATCGATCCACTGACCGGCGAGATTCGGGCTGGGCAGGAAGATTTGTCGCGAGTTTCGATTTATCCGAAGACGCACTATGTGATGCCGGCAGAACAGCGCGAGCGCGCGATCCAGAGCATTTACGCGGAACTGGATTGGTGGAAAAAAGAGCTTGAGAGACAAGGGAAGGTTGTCGAGGCGCAGCGCGTGATGCAGCGCACGATGTTTGATATCGAGATGATGCGGACTGTCGGATATTGCCACGGTGTCGAGAACTACTCGCGGCATCTGAGCGGGCGTTTACCGGGAGAAGCGCCACCGACTCTGCTCGACTATTTTCCGCAGGATTATTTGCTTTTTGTCGATGAGTCGCACCAGACGATTCCACAGACACGCGGGATGCATGGTGGCGACCGGTCGCGGAAGCAGATTCTCGTCGATTATGGGTTTCGAATGCCATCGGCGCTCGACAATCGGCCGCTGACGTTTGAGGAGTTCGAGCATCGGTTGAATCAGGTGGTGTATGTTTCGGCGACGCCGGGGCCGTACGAGCTTACAAAGTCGGGCGGAGTATACGTGGAGCAGGTGATTCGGCCAACGGGGCTGATCGATCCACAAATCGAGATTCGGCCGGTGAAGGGGCAGGTTGACGATCTGCTTGAGGAAATTCGTGTGCGGGCGGAGCGGAATGAACGAGTGCTTGTAACAACGCTGACGAAGCGGATGGCGGAGGACCTATCGGAGTATTTCGCGGAAATTGGTGTTCGGGCGCGGTATTTGCACGCGGAAGTCGAGACACTGGATCGCATCAAGATTTTGCGAGATTTGCGGCGCGGGGAATTTGATGTGTTGATCGGTATCAACTTGTTGCGCGAAGGACTGGATTTGCCAGAGGTGTCTTTGGTGGCGATTTTGGACGCGGACAAGGAAGGTTATTTGCGCAGCGCGACGTCGCTGATCCAGACGATTGGGCGTTGTGCGCGGCACATCTCCGGGCGGGCGATCTTGTATGCCGACACGCGGACAGGTTCGATGAATCAAGCCATCGCGGAGACGGGGCGGCGGCGCGACAAACAGATGGCGTACAACAAGGAGAACAACATTACGCCGGAATCGATCGTGAAGTCGGTGGATATGGAGTTGGCGCGCATTGTTGAGGCGGATTACGTCAGCATTCCGGTCGATGACATTTCGCTCGACGCGGCGGCTGCGAACGTGAAAAATGAAGCGCAACTCGCACAGTTGTTGCAGACGCTGGAAACGCAGATGCGCGAAGCGGCCAAGAAGTTCGAATTCGAGAAGGCGGCCCAGTTGCGCGATCGGATCCGGGCGTTGAAACAGCGGGATCTCGCAGGACTGTATGCGAAGGACAACCCGTCCGACCAGCCTGAGCCTGCTGCCACCGCCTAGGCCCGCCGATATCTCAGTGAGGCAGGCCAAATTTAGCTAGTGCAAATTCCGCAGCGCTCGCCTATCCTGCGCTAACCAAGCCATCCCCTCATCGTCTGACTGCCAAAAGGAGGCTCCATGACCTCACTGCGTCTCTCCTTGGCCACGATAGCCGGCACCGTACTTGTCGTTTCACTGTCCTCGCACGCTCATTCGGTTGAAGTGGTCACGGCGCACGCCGTCGGATCTGTCCGATCTTCCACTCCAATGTTGGATCCGCGATCCGATCACAGCGCGACACTTCTGCCGGATGGAACGGTTCTCATCGCGGGCGGCATGCGGCGCAATCAGGACTTCTATCGTTCTGCCGAGATTTTCGATCCTGCGGACAATCAATTCCACCGGACCGGCGACATGTCGATTGCTCGCGTGGGGCATGCGGCCCTGGCGCTGCCGTCTGGCAATGTGCTCATTCTTGGAGGCTGGACTGGACACGATGTCACCGACGTGGTCGAGCAATACGAACCGCACACTCAGAAGTTTGTGGTGCTTGGAAAAATGACGACGAAACGCGCCCATCCCAGTGTCACTCTGCTCCGCGATGGCAACGTCCTCATAGCGGGCGGCAACGATTCCGACGGTCCGAGCGGCATCGCATCTGCGGAGCTTTTTCACCCCACAACGCGAACCTTTGAAGCGCTGCCATCTATGCAAGAATCGCGCATAGCGCACACTGCAACTTTGCTCACCGACGGACGAGTCTTAATTGCAGGCGGACGGGGTGCGACGGTCACTGCGGGTGCGGAGATCTATGATCCGAATACACGGAAGTTTACCGTGACTGGCAATCTGAACGTCGCTCGTTACAAACACACTGCTGCGGTACTTCAGGATGGCCGCGTCCTGCTTGCGGGGGGATCCGACGCACGGGATTGGAATGGGACGACAAACACTGCGGAAATCTATGACCCGCATACACAGAAATTTACGCTAACCTCGCCGCTCGCCGAAGCACGATTCAAGTTGCCCGATGAGGCGGCGGTGCTTCCCACAGGCTTTGTTCTCATCGCTGGTGGCGGAAAGCACGCTGAGCTTTACGATGAAAAGGCTGGGAAGTTCTCCGTGGTCGACGGCGATCTCAGCGACGCGTGGCACTACATGAGTGAAACGCGCTTGCGCGATGGTCGAGTGCTTCTGGCCGGAGGCTATGCCAACAACGATCGGGCTACTGCGCAAGCCTGGATGTATGTACCTTAGGGTAGTCTGAGCTACTTCAGATATTTCGCGAGCCAATCCAGGAACGTCTTGTACCAGAAGTCGGCATTCTGCGGTTTCAGGACCCAGTGACCTTCGTCGGGGAAGACGACCAGCTTTGAAGGCACGCCTTGGCGTTGCAAGGCGCTGAAAAATTCCAGGGACTGCGTATAGGGCACTCGGTAGTCATGCTCACCTGCGATGATTAATGTCGGTGTTTTGTACTTGCCCAGATCGGCGGCGTAAGTCGAAGGAGACCATTTCTTATAGTTTTCCGCGGCCGCCCACGGCGTGCCTTGCATGTCGTGGTCTTCAAACCAAAGTTCTTCCGTCGCATACATCGCGGTTTTGTCGTAGATTCCGGCGTGGCTAATTATGGCTTTGAAGCGGTTGGTGTGCGTCGCGATCCAGTCGGCCAAGTAGCCGCCGTATGAACCGCCGGCGGCGGCTACTTGCGCGCCGTCGATGTAGCTGTATTTTGCGACGGCGGCATCGATGCCTTTCATGACGTCGACGTATGCTTTGCCGCCCCAATCGTTGGTGATTTCGTCGGTGAATTTCTGGCCATAGCCGGTCGAGCCACGGCGATTGATCATCAATGTTACGTAGCGTGGGCTCGAGAACACCTGGGCATTCCAGCGGTAGCCCCACGCATTTGACCACATCGTCTGGGGCCCGCCGTGCAGGAGCACGAGCAACGGATATTTCTTGCCCGCTTCAGCGTTCGGCGGCTTGATGAGCATCGCTTGCACTTTGACGCCGTCGCCGCTCGTGAACCAGAACGTCTCCGGGGCGTTCATATCGAGATTCGCGAGGATGGAATCGTTGTGATGCGTGAGCTGGCGTGTGTTCGTTCCGTCGTTGTTGGCTGCAAAGACTTCCGCTGGCATTGAAAGACTTGTTCGTTCGAAGGCAATCGTTGAGCCTTTACTGTTGATCGACAAACTAGTGTTATAGGAATTCGCCACGATTTTCTTCGGCTCGGCGCCAGCGGTCGCTACCATTGCATAGACCGGCTGGAGCGTTTCGTTTTCGGCTGTGAAGAGGATTGTCTTGCTGTCGGCCGACCATGCAAGTTCGCTGGCGCTACGGTCGAATTTTTCGGTGAGATTCTGACTTTGCCCGGAGGAACGGTCGTACAGCATCACGCGCCAGCGGTCGGCCTCGTATCCAGCCGTCAGTTGGGCGTGATACGCGATGTATTTCCCGTCGGGCGAGTAGACAGGATTGCCGTCGAAGCCTGGATTTGTCGTTATTTTCTTCGGTTCGGATCCTCCAGCAGTTGGAACGAG
>JAFAZL010000870.1 GCA_019239815.1 Acidobacteriota bacterium | reverse complement strand
AGCGTTCGCCACGGCGGTGAAGGGGCATGCCGACGCGATTGCCAAGAAATACATTGTGCCCAGCGAAGGGACTCTGGATGTGGCGCTGATGTTCGTGCCGTCGGAAAACGTCTATTGCGAGTTGCTCGGAACAACCGATAACCGCGGCGTGCAGGTGGACGAATATTGCCGGAGCAAGAAGATCATTGCGGTGTCGCCGAATTCGCTCTACGCGCATTTGTGTGTCGTCGCGATGGGATTGCAAGGCATGCGAATCGAGGAGAATGCGCGACGGCTGCTGGCAAATTTGAATGGAGTGCAGAAGAATTTGGGGACATTCGCGGAAGTGTTTGAGAAGTTGGGGACGCATTTGAAGAACGCGCAGCAGAGTTACAGCGAGGCGGATCGACGGTTCGAGAAGGCGCAGAATACGTTGGAGAACGTGTTGAGTGGGGGGACGCCACCTGCGGCAATTGAGGGTGAGCAGTTGCAGTTGGGGATTTCGGCCACGGCTGGGCGGGGGAACGGGAAGTGAGAGAGCGACTACGCCGCGAGACTGACACGGTTGCGATTCGGTTGCGGCTGAGATCCTTCGCTTCGCTCAGAATGAGCTTTTTGAATAAGACGCTGCGCTAACTGGCTTTGCGGCGGTGGTTTTCGGTACCGGTGCGGCGAGCCGGCTTTTTCTGTTTTTGCGCTTCGGTTTGGGCGAGGCTGCGTTTTAGGGCTTCCATCATGTCGATGACGCGGGCCGGCTTCGGCTTTTCTTCCTCGATCACTTCTCTGCCCTTCTGCTTAGCTTCGATGAGCGCCTTCAGATTGTCTTGAAACTTGTCGTGAAATTGTTGGGGCTTGAAGTCGGTCGAGAGGCTTTCGACGAGTTGCTCGGCGAGCTTGATTTCGGCGGGCTTGAGCTTCACATCTTTTTCGGCCTTGCCATAGCCTGCGACTTCGCGAATCTCGTTCTGGTAGTACATGGTGTGAATGGTGAGACCGTTCTTGCGCGGGCGGATGAAAACGGTGTACTCGCGCTGGTGCATGGTTACAGTCGCGATGCCAACACGTCCGCTGTCTTCGAGCGTTTTCAAGAGCAAGGCGTAGGGCTTCTCGGCTTCCTTGTCCGGAAGCATGAAATAGGAAGCATCGAAATAAATGGGGTCGATCTGATCTTGCTTCACGAAAGCCACAAGCTCCATTACGGTGCTGGAACGCGGCGTGATTTTCTTCAGTTCCTCGTCGGTCACGATGACGTACTGCCCCTTTTCGTATTCGTAGCCCTTTACGACTTCGCTGCGATCGACCTGGCGATTGCAGTGCGGGCAGAAAAGCGGCTGCTTCAAACGCGTGTGGCAAACTTTGTGAAGCTGATGGAGATTGATCCGCTGGCTGCGTGCTGCGGTGTAAAGTTTGATTGGAATCGCGAGCAAACCGAAGGTGAGAGTTCCTTTCCAAACAGAGCTGGCCATGCAGAAACCTCCAGATTTCATGCTAAGGAAGAGATTCTAGGGAGCAATCGGGTAATTACCGTACCGGCTTAGTACCGAGGCGGCCTCGCTCCAGCGTTGCAGCTCGTGTAAGATATCAGGACCTCGGCCCATTGGAAACCAATGGAAAAAGAACGACGCAAGACGCCCAGGTTCCAGTTCATCGCCCCCGCGGAGCTGGTGTGTGAGAAGTCGGGCGATCATATTCAGTCGTGGGTGGCAGATCTGGGCCTGCACGGTTGCGCGGTGACGACAAAAGAAGCGCCGCGACGTGGCACCGTGGTGAGCATGAAGATCGGACACACGCCGCGCGAGACGGTGCTGGCGCGGGCGGTCGTGGTGCATTCGGTGCAGGAGCGCGTGGGGATCCGATTTGTGGCGGTGACGCCGGGCTCCTTAGAGATGCTGGGGAAGTGGCTGTCGAAGGCAAAGTTCCCAGTTAGGAGGAAGGTGGCGGGTAAGGACGACTAAAGCTTTTGCGTGAGATTGGGTGGAGTAAGTTGGCCGCGCGAGTTGCGCGGCTTTTTTGTTGGCGTGGGGAGCGCAGAGAGCTAGGCTAGCATCAACTGGAAACGGAAGCGCATGTCTTCGCCGTACCACATGATGTAGTTGGTGCCCCAGGCGTTGTTGAAGAGGTTGAAGTGGACGCCTTTGTCGAGTTGGGGTTGCTCGCGTGTGAAATAGAGCGGGGACTGAACGCCGAAAGCGATCAATGGCGCGTCTGACGAAGCAATGGTCAATTCGTGATTCGAATTGCGACAGACTACGCTGTCGTCGATGGCGTGCATGTGCCGGTTGCCGCCTTCAACGACATCGAGCGGCGAGACTCGTTGCCCACACTTTTGCATGGACCAGGTCTGCGGGTTTTTGACCGCTGGATTGAAACTGAACCACAACGCTTCTGGCATGCGCGTCGGCAATTTGCCAAACCACGACACGGTGATGTCCAAAGTGGGAGAGATTTTGGACAAGGAGTATTCGACGAAGACTTCCTTCGGCCAAGCTACGGATGGCGGGCCTGCGTTGGATGTGGCGCTGCCTTGGTCGAGTTGATCCTTGCTGAACTCCAATCGCGTGCGGATGTTGGTCTGAGATCGCTGTTCGGTCACCTCGCACTGAACCAGTGATGGCATCCAGATTTTGCTGATCGCGCCGAATCGCTCGATGTTGGGCTTCCCGAAGTCCTTGAAGGCCCAATCCTCGGTGCTAATTACGTAGTCCTTGAAGAAGGCGGCGTAGTCGGCTTGAGACAGCGTTTGATAGGTGAAGAGCGCGAGGGGATGATCCGGAGAAGCCCACTCCGCATTGGTCTTACTGTTACGTAGTCTGCGAATGGCGCCCGTTTTTTCGTCGAGTTGCAGGTGCAGGAGGCCTTTGACCTCAAGCTTGGAAATTTTTGACGAAGCTATCGGTTGGGGACGAGTTACCACGAGTCCGTCGATTGACTGCTTTGCCTCGGGTTTCAGATCGGGTGGAAGCGAATCGATTGCAGCGAAGAGGTCGTTGCGTTTTTCTTGCCAGCTCGATTGCACGACTTTGTAGTTCTTCGTGTCGAGCATTTTCATCAAGTCTGAGGGGACGTAGTTGTCAAAATCGAGCCAAGTTTTTGTGTCGGTGCCCCAGGTGTGTTCCGCTTCGAGCAAGAGGTTACGGAGAAGCTTAACGTCGGTGGGGTCGCCTACTTTGAATTTGCCGTTTATGATCCACGCGTTTCGAAGAAAGCAGAGCCGACGATAACGCGCGACTTTGAGAGGATCGCTGCCGATGCCGTGAATCCAGGAGTCGCCGATTTCCTGCGTTATGACCGGCAGCGCGCCCGCGTGCGGTTGGATAGCGTCGGCGATGTGCGTCAGATCGGTGGCACGGATTTCAGCGTTCGGGAATCGCTTTCGAAGGTTGAGATAGGTGGTATCGATCTCTTCCGGCGAATGCGGTCCGGCGTTGTCATCGGCCATGACAATAGCGTAGGCGAGGTCGGAGCCGGGGACGATTTGGATCGTGCCATAGCTTGGGTGATAGGAGACAACGAGTTGCGCGCCGGCTGGATCTTGCCAGCGGAAAAGTGGCGGAAGAAAGGCGGGTGTGCTGGCATCGTTGACGCCAATGTCCAGAAATTTGACTCCAGCGGCGGCGAGAGGTGACACGAGACCGCGCGTGTGGCCCGGGACGTCGCTCATCTTGGCGCCGGTGGTTTTGCGTCCGAAGCGCTGATCGAGTGAACCGGAAATCGCTATGGCGCCAGAGATGAGCGAAGGATCCATCAGCTCGGTTTGCCAACTGAACGGGAGTGCGTGCCAGGCGATGAAACCGGAGTTGATTGCCTCTTCCATTTTCTTGCGGTCGTCAGTTGAGGCCTTCTCGAGATACTCGTACAGGAGCCAGGAGCCAGTCGTCCAAGTGTAGTTTGCGTGATCAGAGCCGGGGGACCGGCTGAGTTGTTCCGCGGTATTGATGGCTTTGGGGAAAAATTCGTTGAAGTAGCGGTGGACGACGTTAGCTTGCGTGTCGATGAAGCCGGCGTCGAAGTGGCATTTAAAGACGATGAGGACGCGCTTGATTTCGGGAGATGGCGGCGGTATCGCGGTGGGACTTTGCAGTAATGACGCCGCGTCGAGCGAAGATGAGCCGCTGGCAATCCATGCAGTCGTGCCCGAGGCGAGCAGCGTTTCGAGGAATTTTCTTCGGCGCATTAGGTTCTCATTGGGATGATGTCAGTTCGGCAATGCAAGCAGCAAAGATTTTGGTGTGCGCATCGACGTCAGATTCAGTGGTCGCAGGGCACATCAGCGCCATGTTATGGAACGGCGTCAGCAGGACCCCGCGATTCAATGCGTAAAGATGTAAAAAGCGTTCGAGTTCGAAATCCGATGCGGCGTAGGATGCGCCGCCATTTCGTGGTGCGCTGGAGATAAAGGTGTATTCGGCGCGCGCTCCGAGTTGGGTGACACTCCACGGAAGTTTCGCAGTGCTAATTTCGGCGGTGACGCCTTCAGTGAAGCGCGTCGCGAGGCGAATCATGTATTCGAATGAGGACGGCGTGAGAATGCGCTCAAGTGTCGCACGCATCGCCGCGAGGGAAAGAGCATTGCCGGCGAGAGTGCCGCCGATACCGCCGACATCGCAGTCTTCGAGATGGATGCGTGCGGAGATGCGGTCTGCAACTTCCTGCGTGCAACCGTAGGCGGCGCCGGGGATCCCACTGCCGATCGTTTTGCCGAAGACGAGCAGATCTGGCGTGAGATGCCACGCGCGGGTGCAGCCGCCCGGTCCGGCGCAAATCGTATGCGTTTCGTCGGCGATGAAGAGCGTGCCGTAACGACGCGCGATTTCCTGAGCAGCGGGCCAATACCCATCGTCGGGAAGGATGATACCGACGTTGGTCATCGCTGGCTCGGCGAGGATGCAAGCGACATCGTTCTGTTTCAGCGCGGCTTCGAGCGCATCGAGATTGTTGAACTCGACGACGCGCGTCGTTTCGGCTGGATGGACGGGTGGGCCAATGTTTCCGCGGCGCGGGCCGACGGCGCCGTCGCGGTCGATCGTGGCGAAGGATTCATCGACGGTGCCGTGATAGCAAAAGTTGAAGACGAGAATCTTGCGGCGCTGCGTGATTTCGCGGGCAATTCGGATGGCGAAGCGATTTGCATCGGTCGCGGTGAGCGTGAATTGCCACAACGGCAGGCCGAAACGTTGCTTGAGATTCTCGCCAACCCAAAGTGCGTCTTCCATCGGAAGCATCAGCGTGATGCCGTTGCTTGACTGCCGAGCGACGGCTTCGATCACAGCGTCGGGAGAGTGGCCGGTCATGGCGCCTGTGTCGCCGAGGCAAAGATCGATGTACTCGCGGCCGTCGACGTCGGTGAAGTGCGCGCCTTTCGCGGACTGGAAGAAAACCGGAAAGGGGCCGGCCCACTTTTTCATCCAGTTCATCGGTACGCCGCCGAGGAGCGAATCTTGCGCGCGGCTGTAGAGAGCAGCGGACTTCGGATGATCGCGGATGAAGCGTTGCGTTTCGCGCTGGTGAAGGCTTGCGAGTTTGTTGGGATCGATACAGGTCACGGCGCGGCTCACGTCGATGATGCGTCAACGAAGATCGTGGATGATTTCTTTAGCAGCGTTTGCACCGCTGGCGCCGGTCAGGCCGTTGCCGGGATGTGTACCGGAGCCGCAAAGAAAGAGCCCGCGGATCGGAGTCTTGTAGCGCGCCCAATCGAGAACTGGGCGCATGGTGAAAAGCTGATCGAGCGCGAGTTCACCATGAAAGATGTGGCCACCGGTGAATCCATAAACCGATTCGAGGTCGCGCGGCGTGATGACCTGCATCGATTCGATAATCTGGTTGAAGTCGGGTGAATAGACGGAAATCGTTTTGAGCACGTTTTCGGCGAGGATCGCAGCGTGATTGCTGTCCCAAGTCCCGTCCTTGAGTTTGTAGGGGGCGAACTGGACGTAGGCGGAGGCGACGTGTTTGCCTTCGGGTGCCAGGGATGGATCGAGAAGAGTGGGGATTGAAATGTCGAGATACGGTGACTGCGAGAGTTCGCCGTACTTCGAGGCGTCGTAGGCGCGCTCGAGGTAGTCGATCTCGGGGCCGATGTGAACGCGGCCGGCGAGAGCCTGCTGCGTGCCGTCGGGGCCGACCGCATCGGCTAGCGTGGGGAAGGTAGGCAAGCGATTCAGCGCGAAATTAATTTTGGCAACATTGCCGGCAGCACGGATGTTGCGGACTCGGAGCGCGAATGTTGGATCGAGCTGTGAGGGATCGACAAGATTGAAGAGTGTGCGCTTGGGATCGACGCCGGATATTACGGCTTCCGTTGCGATTTCCTCGCCGTCGGCGAGAACCACGGCGAACACGGCGTTATTTTTGACGCGAATATGCTGGACTTCGGCTTGGGTTCGAATTTCAGCACCAGCAGCACGGGCGGATTCGGCAAGAGCACGAGTGAGAGCGCCAAGGCCACCTTTCGGGATTGACGACGAACCGACGGGGTGTGGATCAGCGGCGGCGCGGAGCAGAAGAACGGCGGTGCTCCCGGCTGACCAAGGTCCGAGAGCAGAGCCGAAGATTCCGCGGGCGGCGATGGTGGCGCGAAGTAATTCGGTTTCGAAGAATTCAGCGACGAAATCGGCGGCGGCCATGGGGCCCCAGCGCAAAAGATTGAAAATGCCCTCTTTGCCAAGACTGCGGACGTTTCGACCAGTCTTGAAAAGATTCCAGAAGTCTTCGGGAGATGGGGAGTCGATCGCGGGCGGAGTGATTGAGGCGATCTGGCCGAAGACTTCGGAGATTTTCGAGAGGGCTTCCGCGAATTTCGTATAGTTCGCGGCGTCTTTCGCAGAGAACCGTGCGATGCCGCCGGCAGTCTTCGCGTGATCGTTGTAGAACAGCAGGGCGCGGCCATCGGGAGACGGGGCGAATACACGCGGGTCGGGATGGAGGATTTGCAGTTCTTGCTTGTCGAGGCGCATGTCGCGCGCGATGTCGGCGCGAAGGGGTCCGACACTGTGCGCGAGCGTCGAGGCGCGATAGCCGGGGTGAAACACTTCGGTGATCGCACCGCCGCCGACAACCTCGCGGCGTTCAAGAACAATCGGTTTGAATCCACCTTTGGCGAGGTAGAAAGCGGTGATGAGTGCGTTGTGTCCGCCGCCAACGATGACTACGCGCTGTCCGATGGGCATGTTCAGTTTTTCTCGCTGTCGGGGGCGATGGTGGAGTCGGACGGCGCGTTTGCAACGTCATCGGCAGTGAGCGGCGCGGCGTTGAGTGCGTCGGTGACTGATTGAACTTCGTGTTTAGCGACTGGCGCTGACTGAGGCGGTGTCGGTGCCGCAACGGTCTGAGCACTCGGCTTTGTGCCGTTGGATGTGATTGGTTTCGAACGATCGGATCTCGGCACGCCTGCCGATTTTTTCCATTCTTTCAGAATGACCTGGCTCGCAATGCGGCCCGGCGCGCCCATTATGCCGCCGCCCGGATGCGTTGCAGAACCGCACATGTAGAGGCCGTCGATCGGCGTGCGGTAGTAAGCCCAACCTGGTACGGGCCGAAGAAAGAAGAGTTGTTCGAGAGAAAGCTCGCCCTGGAAGATATTGCCTTGCGTGAGACCGAATTCGCGTTCGAGGTCGAGCGGAGTGAGCACCTGACGGCCAACGATCAGCTTTTTGATGTTGGGCGCGTGCTCGGCAATGGTGTCGACGACGGTGTCGCCGAAAGCTTCGCGCTGATCGTCCCAGGTACCGTGTGCGAGCTTGTACGGCGCGTATTGCACGAAGCAGGAAAGGACGTGCTTGCCCGGCGGCGCGACACTGGGATCGGTGAGGCTTGGTATCACCATGTCGATGTATGGGCGGCGCGAGAAATTGCCGTACTTTGCGTCGTCATACGCGCGCTCCATATATTCAACTCCGGGCGAGATGGAGATCGCGCCGCGAAGATGCGCGCCGGGACCTGGCATCGCTTTGCAATCCGGAAGTCCGTCGAGCGCGAGATTTACTTTGCCCGACGAGCCACGGTACTTGTAGCGACGCACACCCTCGAGGAAATCGCTCGGCAGTTCGTTCGGCTGCATGAACTTTTCGAACGTTAGGTGTGGATCGACGCTCGACGAAACTACCGTAGCAGATATCTCTTCGCCGGATTTCAGGGCGACACCAGTCGCTCGGCCATTCTTGACCAAGATTTTCTCGACTGCCGCCTGCATACGAATTTCGACGCCAGCCTCACGAGCTGCGGCACCAATCGCATTCGAAATGGCACCAGTGCCCCCGCGGCTGAATCCCCACGAACGGAACGCACCGTCGATTTCACCCATGTAGTGATGCAGCAGCACATAAGCAGTTCCCGGTGAGCGAATGCCCAGAAACGTGCCGATGATGCCGGACGCGGACATCGTGGCCTTGAGCGCATCGGTTTCGAACCACTGATCGAGAAAATCGGCAGCGCTCATCGTCATTAACTGGATGAGCGTGTAGCGCTCGTCGGAAGAAAGACTGCGGAACCGCTGCAACATGAAGTGAAGTTGCTTGAGGTCGCGCGGATTGAGGGTTGTCGGATCCGGCGGGATCATCGACAGCATCGGCTTCACGAACCGACACATCGGTGTCATCATTTTCGAAAATTCGTCGTAGGCTTCAGCGTCGAGCCGCGAATGGCGGCGAATTTCGCGTTGCGTGCGGGCGTGATCGTTCATGCGCCAGAGATAGTCCCCATTGAGCATCGGCGTGAACGTGCCATCGAGGGGAAGAATTTCGAGGCCGTGTTTAGGCAAATCGAGCTCGCGAATGATTTCTGGACGAAGGAGCGAAACGACGTACGAGCATTCGGAGAAGAGGAAGCCGGGGATGATTTCTTCAGTGACCGCGGCGCCGCCTAAGACGTGGCGTCGCTCCAAAGCCAAAACCCTTTTTCCCGCCTTCGCGAGATAAGCGGCATTGACCAGGCCGTTGTGGCCGCCGCCGATCACGATTACGTCATAGTGCTGCGCCATTCGCTAGATAGCTCCGCTATGAATCCGCACATGCTTTGAGAAGAAAGATGCGGCCGGAAGACGGGATAGTTTACTGGGAGCGGAGCGCCCGGCACAAGAGCAGCAGCGAGGATACAGTGAAAGAACTGAACTAACGCGAGGCAGCGACGGTGGTGCCTGCGATTGCCGACGCGCGAGCGAGTCTCTATACTTTGAACCGCTCCCTGGAGGATTTGCGTGCCTGTAGGAACTGTGTTCCATGAGCGGACGATGGCGCTCTGCGAGAGCCTGAATTATCGCGAATGGTCGGGCTATTACACCGTTGGCGTGTACGAGATGCACCACGAACACGAGTACAACGCGATTCGCAATTCGTCGGCTCTCATCGACATCTCGCCACTCTTCAAATATCGAATCACCGGACGCGATGCGACCAAATTCGTCAACCGGGTGATCAGCCGCGACATCACGAAGGTCGCCGTCGATCAGGTCATCTACTGCTGCTGGTGCGATCCCGACGGCAAGGTGATCGACGACGGAACGATTACACGGCTGTGCGAAAACGATTATCGCTGGACCGCAGCCGATCCGAGCCTGCGCTGGTTTCAGCAGAACGCGCTCGGTTTGGACGTAAACATCCAAGACATATCAGAGCAAACCGCGGCGTTGGCGTTGCAGGGCCCGACGTCGGGCAAGTTGCTGGGCGCTGCGGCAGACGCTGACATCGCCAACCTCAAATATTTTCGAGTGACACACGGACGGATCGCTGGAGTGCCGGTTGATATCTCCCGGACCGGATATACCGGTGACCTGGGTTACGAGATCTGGATGCCGTGGAAGGACGCACTTCGCGTCTGGGACAAGCTGATGAATGAAGGAGAAATTTTCGACATTCATCCGGCGGGGATGGTCGCGCTCGACATCGCGCGTATCGAGGCCGGCTTGATCCTGATTGAAGTGGACTACATTTCGAGCAAGCGCGCGGTCATCGAATCGCAGCGATATTCACCGACTGAAATCGGATTAGGCAAGCTGGTCGATCTGAGAAAAGAGAATTTTGTGGGCCGCGAAGCCCTGGAAAGAGAGGAGCGCAAACGCCCCGCCCGCGCCTTCGTAGGGCTCGAAGTAAATTGGGACGAGGTTGAAGCTCTCTACGACAAA
>JAFAZL010000575.1 GCA_019239815.1 Acidobacteriota bacterium | reverse complement strand
AGAAAGAAAGCCGGGCGCTTGTCGGAATATTGCGTACGCCAGGTCTTACCCGCGTCCGACGTTTTGTAAATGTGGGATTTATCGTCGTTGCCTACTGAGAAGACGTACGCGATGTCGGCGCCGAAGCTTTGGACACCGCGAAAGTCTAGCTGGCTGGCGCCTTCGATGAGGACGCCGGGCCACGATTTGCCGCCGTCCGGCGAGCGGCGGACTACACCGTTGCTCCCAGTCGCCCAAAGGACTCTCTGATTGTTGACTACCGAGACGGAGAGACCGCGAAGGCTGGTGTTCGTGCCGAATGTGAGAATTTGTGGTTTCTCGGTTTGCGAAGTCTGCGGCCATGTAGGCGCGACGAGGAGAAGGAAAATCGCAAGGGCGAAGCGCATTCGGGAATTCTAACAGTGTTCCTGCGGAGAAATGTTGAGTGACGTTGTGGGTGATAAAGTGGAGATATGGCGACGAACTATCTGGATGTGGCGACGGAGATTGCGCTGGAGGCGGGGAAGATTTTAAGGGAGGAGTTCGATCGGCCGCCGGACATTGTTTACAAGGGCGAAGCGGATCTGGTGACGCAAGCGGACAAGCGATCTGAGAAGTGCATCGTCGAGCGGCTGACGAAATATTTTCCGGAGCACGCGATTGTGGCGGAAGAGGGGAGCGGGCGCGAGGCGGCTTCGGAGTTTCGGTGGTTTGTCGATCCGTTGGACGGGACTACGAATTTTGCCCACAGCTACCCGTGCTTTTGTGTGTCGATTGCGTTGGCGCACCGGGATCGCGTGATTGCGGGGGCGGTGTACAACCCGATTTACGACGAGTTGTATACGGCGGCGCGCGGCGAGGGCGCGAAGTTGAATGGCAAGCCGATTCAGGTATCGAAGGTGCCGACGCTGTCGGCGAGTTTGTTGTGCACAGGATTTCCGGCGCATAAGAGGAAGGCGAGCCCGAACATTCATTATTACTGGGAATTTACGCTGCGATCGCACGGAGTGCGCCGGGATGGTTCGGCGGCGCTGGACCTGGCGAGCGTGGCGGCGGGAAGATTCGAGGCGTTTTGGGAATTTGGGTTGAATCGGTGGGATACGGCGGCGGGCGTGGTGTTGGTGGAAGAGGCAGGCGGGCGGATTACGGGATTGAGCGGGGAGCCGTATGCGTTGGGCGGATCGATGATTTTGGCGACGAATGGGTTGATTCACGACGAGACGCAGAAGGTGGCGTTTGAGATTTCGGGGCGGGACCCGGATTTGCCGTTGCGGCGGGAGGGCTGAACATTCATGTCTCCCCGAATTTCCGGCGCGTCGGCTGCATGTACTTGAGAACAGTGCCGGATAGGCTATCGCGGTACTTTCCGTCTATGGCCGGATAGGTCTTCAAACGACACGATGGTTTCGCGAAAGACGCGAGAGTGCAGCGGCCAGAGTGTCGCCCTAGGTGGCGATGGAGGTTGTCGTGATGGGTCGGACGGATTTGACGAAATTTGGATTTGTGGCGCTGGCTGCGATTTTCGTGGGTGGCGCGGTGTTGGCGTCGGCGGCGTTCGCACAGAATGCGCAGCAGGACCAGCCGTCGGTGGCGGATGCGGCGCGCGCGGCGGCTGCGGCGAGGAAAGATAAGGCAGCGGCTGCTTCCTCTGCGAATTCCTCTTCGAAAACGGTCATAACCGAAGACAGTATCGGCTCACGGGCCGTCGCATCATCGAAAGCCGGTGGTGGAGCGAATTCAGCTGCTGCGGCGGCTGATCCCACGGACAAATTCAAATCACTGGACGAGGCCTGGGGCCGTTTACAAATGACGGAGAGCGCGCTCGATCAGCTTGAGCCGCTAAACAAGCCGGAACTGGTGAATTTAGTGCTGCAGGGAAACACGACCGACTTTCCGAATCGCGCACAATGGGAAGACAAGTTGTTTGCGGCGAAGACGAACTATATTCAGCGCTCGCGTCAGCTTGTCGTGGCGACGCAACAGATGCTTGCGGACATTGCCGAACTACAGAAGCAGGGTCAACTGCAGGCTAACGATCCGCGGGTGCAAGCGCTCGCGAAAAAGGGCAAGCAGCTGACGCAACTGGCGACGCGGACGGAATCGGATTTTCAGTCCGTGGTCAATGAAGGTAAGAACGCGTTGTTGCAAGCGTCGAAGTAGCAAGTCTGTAATCAACGGGCGGCGTTGCCAGCTGCCTAACGCCTCGCTTATCCCCGGCTAACATCTTCCTAATGCTGGCCTTGGTGTTTCCTTACGGGGTCTCTCTAACCTATTACAGCAACGAAGCAAGCTGCGCGTGGATGCCAGTGTGTGTCACCTAACCTTGTGACGCACGTCACGGATGCGGCAACTGGGTCCATTCATCGTGTCATCGAGCGAGCGTTAACCGCATTTCACGGAACATGTGATCAATGCGTGTGCGTTCGATGAGCGGTGCGGTCGGTATGCGCAGTTCTGCAGTCCACGTTCGACTGCATTGTTGCAGGGAGAGACAAATGCGTTCATTCGCAAAGAGTATTGGTGTGTTTGCTGTGGCGGGGTTTCTAAGTGTGGGCGCGCCGGGACGCGCGCTCGCGGATGACGGCGGAGCGTTGGATTCGACTTCAACAGCGAAAGAAGCCTCGAGTAGCCCGAAGAGAGACGCGAAGAGCGAAGGACGCAGCTCGGAGAAGAAAATTGAGGCGCCAGTGCCGCTGAGCGAACGTGAGCGAATGCTGCTCGATCGCGTAGAGCAGCTGGAGCGGCGCGTGGAGGAGCTGGAAGCGAAGAGTGCGACGCCGAAGAAGGCGGATGAAGGGGCTAGCGAGGCGGCTGAGGCTGCGCCGAAGGCGAGGATGGACTCGGAAGCAG
>JAFAZL010000483.1 GCA_019239815.1 Acidobacteriota bacterium | reverse complement strand
ACACGCCGTCGCTTTTCGGAATGGGATTGGCGCTCGCCAGCCAAAAGCAATTCGCCGACGCCGAGTCTTACGTTCGAGCGGGATTGCAGATGGAACCGACCAGCCCTTCGGGCCTCCTGGCGCTTGGCTGGGTCTTGTTTTCGGCCCAACGCGTCGTCGAGGCCGAGAAGGCAGCGCGCGACGCTGTGCTCTACAATCCGAACTTGGCGATGGCGCATCTGCTGCTCGCGCAGATTCATCGCAGCCAGAACAATTCCGCCGCAATGGTCGAAGATCTGGATGCGTACCTGAGGCTGGAGCCCGACGGTCCGCGCAGCAGTGCTCTGCGCACTTCGCGCGATGCGGCGCAGCAGGTGCTCAACAAACCAATCATCGCCAAGCCCGACAATTCGCCAACTCCGCCCATCGATCGCTGAGAGTTACTTCTGCGGGAGCTTGCCCTGTCGTAGCTTGTAACTAATCTGCCCGAACATCCCGAGCCAAAACTTCGCGTCTTCGGCGCTCAGGTTGTGCCGCCGCATCAGGCGGCGCAATTTCTGTCCGGTCGTTAAAGCAGAACGCGAATCGAGAGAACCTGCCAACTGCAGCGCGTCGAGCAAGAGGTCGGCAACGCGATCGATGTCTCCCGCGGTCGCGGGGTTCGTTTTATCGACGGGCGCGGCGCGTTTTGAGTTTCGCGCGAGTTCGTAGAGGCAAATCGCAACGGCCTGGCCGAGATTCATCGAGCGATGCTCATCGCGCGTGGGAATGCGCAAAAGCCAGTTGCAGTGGCTCAGATCCTCGTTGCTGAGCCCAAATTTTTCGGATCCGAAAAGAATCGCGACTTCGGATTTATTCTCCGATTTCGCGATGCTGTTCGGCCTCGCCGCTCGCAATCGCTTGTGAATTGCGCGCGCACCTTCTTCGAGAAATTTCAGCGGATGCCGCATCTCGCGCCGTCCAACCGCTGTGGTACCAACCACGAGCGTGCAATCGGCGACCGCTTCCCCCACCGTCGCGAAGACCTGCGCGTTCGCAAGCAACTCGGCCGCACCGACGGCGGACCGCGCCTCGCGAAACGACGGCTCGTATGGATTCACGAGATAGAGCCGAAAAAAACCGAAATTGCTCATCGCGCGAGCGACAGCGCCGATATTCAGAGGGTTCCGTGTCGCGACCAGCACAACGCGTACGCGATCGAATTGAGAAGGATTGGACAAGGCGCGCTATTTTAGCGCACCGCTCGCAGCGAAGCGCGCTGCCTAACATTTCCGCCGCCCGTCCGCTCGGCGTCGGAGCGCCCCACGTCCTTGGGTCCTAGGCCGGGGGCGCAGCGGGTTCGCGTGAGTGCCCAGGCTGTTCCCTCCCCCGGGGGTTTTTGTGTAAGGATGTGATTTTGGGGCGTTTAGATGATGAAACTGTGCAAGGATGTGATTCTAAGGAGTTTAGGTTTACAGGGCTGACCGGACGGAGCGGTAAGTCTTTTTGTTCTATCAGCTTGTGGGCGACCATTCGAATCGACTATTTGGCGGACGAGCGTGCGGACACGGCGCGCAACCGTGCTGCGCTCGTACAAATGCCGGTGCCGAATATTCGAATGTGGAGTTGAACGCGCTAAGAAATCGATTGGCCGATGGCGCGGGCTTGATCGCGCAAAACGGGAAGGAATCGAGACTGGAGATCACCAAGCGATACACGGGAAGCAAGCGCGCCTACGCCTAGTGAACCCGCGACCCGCCCTTCTTTTGAAACGATCGGCACTGCCAAGGCGCGGATTCCCGCTTCGAGTTCTTCGTCGATGATGGAAAAACCTTGTTCGCGGACGCGGCGAATGTCGCGTACGAGCGATTCGCGGGAGACGACCGTTTTCGCGGTCAATGCTTTCAGATCGATGCGCTCCAACTGTGCTGCCGACTGACCTTCCGGGAGCGCTGCCAGCAGAACGCGTCCCGCAGCGGTGCAATGCACCGGCAGGCGACTGCCTGTCGAAACATCGAGCGACATCAATCCGCGGCGCACTGCGCCTGCGACGCACAGAACTTCATCGCCATCGAGAACGCACACGGAGCTGGATTCACCGAGGTCGTCGGTGATTTTTTGCACTGCCGGCTGGGACGCGGTGGCGAGCGAACTCGACGACAGATACGAGATGCCGAGACGCAGAGCACGATGCCGCAAGCGATATTTGCGACCGTTCGATTCGATGTAACCGAGTAGTTCGAGCGTAATCAGCAAGCGCCGGACCGCAGCGCGGGAAAGTTCCGTCGAACGCGCGATATCAGCGATCGACAAACCTTGGACATGGCCGTCGAATGCTTCGATGACACGCAAACCGCGCGCGAGTGACAACACAAAATCGGGATTGCCTTCGTGCACGGCGAGATCGGCGCCCCAGCGCGTGCGGAATCGTGAAGTTGGCGCGAGATCGCTCGTCGCGGTGTGGCGTATCGTCTGGTGCGGAATGGGAACGTCGATTTCGACTTGAGGTGCGGCAGCATGCGTAGACATAGACCTGTCCAACTCGAGGCTTCGAGATATAACGAGGATAGCGCCCGCGACCCGGCCTCGACGGTGAAAGTTTTGGATGGAACGAATGGAGAATTTTGACCGAAGCCGAGCTGGATTGGACGGATTCGGCTCGCCTTGTCGCGCGGCGTGGTATCGAAGTGTCACGCTACTGGGCGCCTCAGCCCCAAATTCGGCGAGCCGTATCGGTAACGAGCTTGAGCTTGGCCCACTGTTGATCTTCGGTGAGGAGATTGCCCTCAGCCGTGGAAGCGAAGCCACATTGCGGACTGATCGCGAGATTTTCGAGCGGGACGAATCGCGCGGCTTCCTCAACACGTCGCCCGAGGTTATCGACGGACTCCAGCTGCGGGATTTTGGAGCTGATCAAGCCGAGCACGATTGTCTTTCCTTTTGGCACGAAACGCAGCGGCTCGAATGTACCGGAGCGATCGTCGTCATATTCGAGCAGGAACCGATCGACGTCGAGCGTGCCGAATAATTTCTCGGCGATGGCATCGTAACCGCCCTCAGCGTACCAATGACTGCGATTGTTGCCTCGGCACAAATGGATCGCGAGCGTGACGCCGTCGCGGCGCGCTGCGCGGAAACACGCGTTGTCTGCGTTGACGGCCTCGTCCAACGCAACATCAGGATCGACTTTCATTTCGGTGCGAATCCATTCGCGCCACTTCGGGTCCATGTAATAGCTGTAACGCGGCGCATCG
>JAFAZL010000417.1 GCA_019239815.1 Acidobacteriota bacterium | reverse complement strand
CTGCTTCGCGACGTCGGGATGCTTTTCGGCGACATGCGCGGCCAGCTTTTGGACGAATTCATTCCAGGAATTTGCGGAGATCCTTTGGTCGCAAGTTCCGCCGACCTCTTTGCAAGTTAGAGTTTTCACAAAGCGCCTCCAAAGACGCGAGGCCGACCCAGGCACAGACAAGATAACGCTGGGAGGCTAATCGCCAATACACGAATTAGCCGAGAATCGGACGGAGGAGAGTTGATAGGGTAGGGAAGAAAAAAAAGGGGCTCCCGCTTGGGATCGGGAGCCCCGGAAGGCGCGTCTCGTTGCCAGTGTCGTTTTCACACCGGCGCGTGGGGTCATCCATCCTAGCTTCCCTCTCAGAGGCAGGTTGGGAATGAACTCCCGTAGTAACGAGCAAGCCCCTTCCCCCTCGCTTCGTTACTCTCAGGCGGTTCATCCATTCGAAACGCGCCCACGGGCGTTGGGAGAGCAGGAGGCGTGCCAGATCGTGGAGGGGCATTTCGGTTACTGTAATTTATTGAAATGATTATAGTTGTTTTGAAGTGGCGCGCGGAGGGGCGATTCTGAGATGAATACGAAGCGCCGGAACGGAACTGATGCTGGATTGAATCGGGAAAGACGGGTCTTCAGGGATTTGGTTGCGACGGACGCGTTGCGGCGGTGCTTACGCCGGGCGGAGTAAAGCCCGCCCCTACAAGGGCATAGAAGCAGACTGGCGAGAAATAGTTCTATTACTTTTGTAAGGGAATTTGGAGGGGCTGAGAGCTATCGGTTTTTTTCCGGACTCGGCACAGACTTCGAGTATGAGCTGGCCCTCAATGCGACAGTCGATCATTGCTTTTGTTCAACGCGCGGGTTTGAGCGCGATCGCGATGGCGGCGACGCTGGCATTATTGTCGATAGGCGCCCGGGCGGACGGCTCGGCGATTTTGGGGCATCGGGATAGCGCTTGTTATTGCCACTGCGCGGTTTCTAAGGCGCGCGGCGGGTGCGTGAAGATGTGCGAGATGCCGAAATATGCGTCACGCTGGTGGGCGACTTCTTGCGCGCGGCCGAAGAGTCAGCTTTCGAATCATAGTTCGAAGACGGGGCCGCGGTTTCCGCGACCAGGGCGGGCGGAGCGGGCGGCAGTGGATGCTCCGCAGGTGGGAGTTTCGCGGTAGGCGTGAAGCGTGTTTCGTGATTCGCGGCCCGCGATGGGCGAAAGCATAACAATTGAAGGGCGGGAATTGGCGGCTTGGCTCTTGGAGCTGATCGGTTGAGGTCCTTCGGCCCTCCTTCGGAGGGCGCTCAGGATGACAACATTGTGGGCTATGGTGGGTGGGCTTGGTTGGTGCCCTATGGTGTGTGCGCTTGATTGAGAGTCAGGCCGTGGCCAGTGTTGGCGATTCGGTTTTGGGCAATTGGGCGCGGGTGGGTTCGCCGAGGAGTTTGGCGAGGATTTCGGGGATTTCGAAGACGGCTTGGTTGTTCAGGGCGGCGACGTTTTGCTGAAATTTGGCGAGTGTGGTTGGGTTCAGCATCTGGTTTACGCCACTTACCACTTCCTTAAAACTCTTCAGGACGATTCCTACTTGTTGTTCTTGTACCCACTCGGCGTTGTAGCGCTCTTGCGGTAGTGTCCACGCGTTGCATTCGATCAAAACGGGGAGTTTGCGGACCATGGCTTCGGCGATGCTGCCGGGGCCGGGCTTGCCGATGAGGAAGTCAGCGGCCCGCATCCACTTATGGACTTCTTTGGTGAAGCCGAGGACGGCTACGGGCATGCGCCATTGGCGAGCTTTCAATTTGGCGGCGAGTTTTTCGTTGCGGCCGCAGATAAGGATGAGCTGCACGGGGAGGTTGGCGGCGTCGAGGCGTGCGGTGATGTCGTACATCACTTTTGAGCCGTGGCCGCCGAAGAGAACGAAGGCGGTGGTGAGATTGGGCTTGAGGCCGAGCTCGTTGCGGAGGGCGATGGGGTCGTGGTTTTCGGGGAGGTAGAAATCGGGCCGGAGGATCATTCCCGAAGTGGGAAAGACGTGGGCGTCGTCGTGTCCGATGGCGTGGGCCTGGTCAACGGCGCGCTGGGTGCCTGCGATGACGTATTGATCTTTGATGGGCTCGATCCAGAAGTGGGGAGGGAAGTCGGCGAGGTCGGTGATGATGGTGACGAAGGGCTTGCCGGGGCAGACATTGTTCCAGCTCTCGTAGATTTCGCGGTTGAAGTGGGGGATGACGGAGATGAGCATGTCTGCGGGATTTTTGCGCCATGCGTCTTCGAGGAGGCGGACCATCGGTTTGTGAAAGGCGCGGATGGTGGCCTGGAGGAGGCGGAGGAGGGTGGTAGCGCCGAGGGTCCAACCGTTTTGGAGGATGGTGTTGTACTGCTCCTGGATGCGGATGCCAGTGAGGCGGCGGAGCACGTCGAGCTTGTCGGTCAGTTCCTGGAATTGGATCAGGTCGACCTGCCAGGGGCGTTGCTGCTGGGCGATCACCGTTTGGAGGGCTAAAGCAGCGTTGCGGTGTCCGCCACCGGCGTCATGAAAAAGGATGTGTACTTTTTTCATGAGCGGATTGTTACACCCGTTTTGCGGAATTGCGGCAGGCACTCAACATGCCATGTGGATATCGGCGCAAGTAATTTGTGTTCAATAAGTTCCATGGGCACATTCACCTAAGTTTTGCGTCTTCTTCACCGATTGTTCATATCAAAAAACGAAAATAGGGACATGCGATGCGACCTTCACGTTCACACGACAGCGTCGGGAATGTGTAGCACGCCTGGGCTCGGCCACGTCTGCCGGGAATCGTATAACGAACCGGCTGGGGTGTACGAGAGGGCGAAAGCTGTAGGGATGTCGGTGGTTACGGTTACGGACCACGATTCGATCGATGCGTGCGAAGAGCTGCGGCGTCATTCGGACTTCTTTTTGAGCGAAGAAGTGACGGTGCAGCTGCCGAGCAGGACGGAGATGCACCTCGGCGTTTACGGGATCACGGAACGGGATCACGTCGAGATTCAGAGGCGACGACGGGATTTCATCGCGCTGGTGATGTATCTGACGGAACGGAAACTGTTTTTCAGCGTGAACCATGTTTTCTCGGGGCTGACCGGGCGGCGGGAAGAAGAGGATTTCAGCTGGTTCGCATCGTATGCGCCGGCGTTTGAGATTCGAAACGGTGCGATGTGGTCGGAAGCGAATGCGAGCGCGACGCGGTTGGCGAAGAAGTGGGGCAAGGTCGGACTTGGTGGAAGCGACGCGCACACTCTTGCGGGAGTTGGGTTGACATACACCGAAGTGCGCGGGGCGCGAACGATCGATGAGTTTGTCGCGGGGTTGCGAGCGGGACGCGCAAGCGTACACGGCGCGCACGGAAGTTTTGCGAAGGTGACGGCGGACGTTTATCGGATCGCGGGAGGATTTTTTCAAGAGAAGCCATGGGCGGTGGGAATTGTGCCGCTGACGGTGCTGGTGCCCGCGATCACTTTCGGGCACTGGCTGAACGAAATTCGGTTCTGCAAGAAGTGGACGGCGGCGTTGGAAAGCGGAGAGAAGAGGCCGCGGATGTTGTGGAAGCTGGAGCCGGGGCTGGGAGTGGAAGCGGCCCGATAGGCGGCATTCAGCGGTTCCGCGGCGTCAAATAAGGAGGTATGGCGATGCCTATAGCACGCAACCTCTGGGGACATATCGAACGGCGCGATCACCGGGTGATGCGCCGGATGAACCGTTGGCGCGCGCCACGGTGGATACGCTACTGGATGATTGGGGCGACCCGGGCCGGCGATGGATGGCTGTGGTATGGGCTCGGCGTGATGCTGGCGATTTATGGCGGGCCGCAGAGATGGGCCGCGGTCGGCGCGGCGGGGCTGGCGGGTTTCGGCGGGATTTTTGTTTTCAAGGCGATCAAGAGGCTGAGCGCGCGTCCGCGGCCTTGCCAGTTGGAGCCCCATTGCTGGTCCAGAGTTTTGCCTCCCGATAAATTTTCATTTCCATCTGGGCATACCATGACGGCGTTTTCTGTGGCGCTGGTGATTAGTTATTTTTATCCGGGGTTGGAGGCGCCGCTGTTTTTTATGGCGATCAGTATCGCGGTGTCGCGCATCGTTTTGGGGATGCACTTTTTGAGCGATGTGCTGGCTGGGGCGGTGTTGGGCGTGGCGCTGGGATGCGCTTCGATAACGGCGTTTGCGTCGTTTGGGTTGGCGTAAGATGCAGAAATAGGGATAAGGATTGCAGAGCC
>JAFAZL010000358.1 GCA_019239815.1 Acidobacteriota bacterium | reverse complement strand
CGATGGAGAAGCCGGTGCTGGCGGCGTTTTTGCCGAGGACGGTGAATTTGAAGGAGTAGGAGCCGGCGGCGGCAAAGTTGAAATTGCCGAGGTCCAGGGTGGCAAAGATGCCCGCTCCGGTTGCGTTGTATTCGTCCTGGAGCGCGCCGACGTTGGCGCCGTTGATGGCGAGTTGGTAGACGCCGCGCGTGTTGAGGAGCTTGGTGGAGATTTTTATGTCGTAGGTGCCAGCGGTTGCGACGTTGAGCGTCATCGTGACGCTTTGGCCTGCGGCGGTGGCGTCGAGGATTGTGCCGGTCGTGTCTGGGAAACCTGAGTACGTAAATGTGCGGAAAGTTGGACCGGAGCTTACGGCCGGGAGATTCGCGGTCTGGTAGACGACGGGAGTTTTGGTGCCGCCACCGGTTGAGCCGCCGGAGGCGCTGTAAGTCCACGTGAGAATTTCCTGCGTGGCCGTCAGGCCGCCCGTGCCCGCGGTGAAGCCGACGAACGCGGTGTTAGCGCCGACGACCGACGGAATGTTGACTGGCCACGATGCAGTGAATGTTTGCGACGTGTTGATGGTGTCGGTGAGCGTGAGCGTCAGCGTCGTGCCGTCGTAGGTGATATGCGCCTGGATGATGTCGCCGCTGTGGAGGTTGACGTTGCCGCCAATGGTTATCGCGGGAGTGGTTGGCGACGCACCGTTGGTGTAGATACCGGTGGAGTTTGGGCCCTCACCGTTGTTGTCGAAGAGATCGAATTTCACGGCGACGCTCTTGCCGATCCCAGCCGTGCCTCCTGGGGCGGCCGGGCCGTAGCCGAGGCCACCGCCTGAGGGGCCGAGCGCAGTGAGGCCGGTGTTCTGAATCGTGAAGGTGAAGCCGTCTGCGGACGGCGAGGTGAGCTGGAACGCGAAGTCGTTGGTGAACGATTGCACGTTGACCGGCGTTGTCCAGAAGGCGGAGGCGGATTCCTGTTGTGCGGTGGTGTCGGTGAGCTGCAGGCGCGTTCCATTCAGCTTGGTGTGACCGTTGAACTGCATGCCGGCGTTGGTGAAGCCGGCGGCAAAGTTGATGGCGGCGCCGGTTGTGCCGGAACTAATGGTGATGACGGATTGGGCGATGGCGCTATTGCTGAATCCGGCTTCGACGCCAATCGCGCGGACCGTGGTTGTGGCATTGACGACGAAGGCGGCGGTGTACTTGGTCGAACCCGTGGTAGGAGCGGAGCCGTCGATCGTGTAGTAGATCGTCGTGCCGGGATCGGTGATGGTGACGGTTTGCGCGGAGGTGTAGGTGCCGGTGGCCGGAGAAATTGTCGGCGTCGGCGCGGCTTGCAGTGCATTGATCGTGTAGGTGGCGCTGGAGACGGCGCTGGCGGTGAAGCCCGAAGCGGTGGCGAGCGCGTTGATGGTTGTGGTTGCGGCGACCGAGATGGGATTCGCGGCCGAGAATTGGAATGTGTTCCCGCCCGCAGTCGTTGCCGGAGTCGAACCGTTTGTCGTGTAGAGGATGGTGCTGCCGGGAGTTGCGTCGGTCAGCGTCACGGATTGTGTGCCGGTGTAGGTGCCTGCGGCCGGGCTGAAAATCGGGGCGGTGGCTTGCTGCTGCGTTGTGCCAGTGCTGACGAAGGTCCAGTTTTCGATTTTCTGGCTGGATGTGAGGCCGCCGGTGCCGCCGGTGAATCCGACGTACGCGGTATTGCCGCCGACGATGGATGGAATATTGACAGTCCAACTAGTGGAGAAGGATGTGTTCGCGACACTGTCGGTGATCGTCATGGTCAGCGTTGTGCCGTTGTAGACCATGTGAACAGCCATTTCGTCGCCGCTGTGGAGATTAATGCCCGAGCTGGTCAAGTCGATTGCGGGAACGGTGGGCGACGCACCGTGGATGTAGAGATCCGTCGAGTTGTTGCCTTCGCCGTCGTTGTCGAAAAGGTCGAATTTGATAGCGATGCTCTTGCCGATTCCGCCAGTGCCGCCGGGATCGGAAGGACCGTAACCGAGGCCGCCGCCAGCAGGGCCAAGAGCGGTGAGGCCGGTATTCTGGATCGCGAAGGTCATGCCATCCGCGCTGGGGTTGCTGAGCTGGAAGTTGAAGTCGCTCGTAAAATTCTGGATGTTTTGGGGCGTGTTGAACCAGGCGCTCCCCGCTTGGTTGGTGGCACCGCTGGTGAGCTGCAAGCGTGTGTCATCGAGGCCAGTGCTGCCATTGAAGGTCATCACGCTGGCGCTGGAGCTGAAACCGACCGGGAAATTTGGCGCGGAGCCGGCGGCGACGCCGATGCCATAGGAAGCGCTTGCCTGCGGGCTAGTGCTGAGGGTGCCTGAAGTCGCGATGGCGTTGATCGTTTCGGACTGACTGACGGTAACAGTGGCGGAGCCAACGGACTTCGTGGAAGAGGTGGTGGCTGGGGCGTTGATGGCGTAGTAGATCGTCGGATTCGGGGAAGCATCACTGATCGTTATAGTTTGCGGCGAGGTGTAGTTGCCGGGAGTGGGAGAGAAGGTGGGCATTAACGTTTGCGTTTGCAGCGTGTAGGTTTCGTTGTTGACGGCACTCTGGAGGAAGCCGGTGGCGGTGGCGATCGCAGAGATCGTGGTGGTGGTGCTCACGGTGATCGGACCGGAGTAAGGAGTGGAGGAGGTGGTAGCTGTGCCGGTGGTTGAGTAGAAAATTTGAGCATTGGGCGTGCTGTCGGTAATTGTTACTTGGATGGAGCCGACAAAAGATTCGGCGCCGGGATTGATCACGGGAGTCGCGGTGAGAGTTTGGCCGTTGGCTAGGCCGTAGACGCTCAGCCGATTTGTTGTGCCGACGTAGACTTTCCCGGCGGCAACGGTGGGCACAACGAATTTGACGGCGCCACCGGGATTGTCAGTGGACTTTGCGGAACTGTCATAGAGCGTGTTGCTGACGTTGGTTGCGTCGGTGGCGCGCAGGATAGCGTTCGTACCGGAGCTGAAATTGTCGGATTCGACTGACCAGACGATCGGGTTAGCGCCCGAATTTGATGAGATGACTGGCGTGGGGCTGGGGAATACGACAGTGATAGGGCCGGTGGTTGAGGCGCTGGTAGTAAATTTTCCAGCTGAGATCGGAAATGTCTTGAGTTCGTCGTCCTTGCCCCAGATGTACATCGTGTTATTGAAGAAGGCAGGCATGCCCCAAAGGCCTGCGGCGATTGGGAAATTTCCACTGGCGCCATTGACAGGAATTTCTTGCGCGATGCTGTCGGAGCTGCTGCTGAAGCCGCCCATGTTGTCGCGATCAACGATGTAGAAGCGACCTTCTTTGCCGGTCTGGAAGAGCAAGTGAGTGTGGCTGCCGGATTGATCGGGAAGGATCAGAACTCCGCCGGAACCGACATCCTGGTCAGCATTGTTGAGCGGCGCCTGATTCAGTGGAGTGAAGTCGTCTGCGACGGTCATGACGCCGTTGTTGAGGTGCAGGCGGACGATGCTGTCGCCATAGTCCATGTTATTAGAGTAGGGCTTGGTGGCATCGAAGGTACCGTTGCCGGTGGCGATAAAGAGGCGGCCACCGGGACTGTTGCCGGTAGGATTTAGTGTGTCGGCGGCGAGGCCGGAGCCACCCATCCAGATTCCGGCGCCAATGCCATTTGCCGAGGAGCACCACACGCTGGTTTGCTGGAGGGTTGAGGCATTGTAAGCGAAAATCCAGCCGTGCCATGGGCCGTTGTCTCCGTGAGATCCGAAGGCGATGTAGACAAAGCCGTTGAGCAGCAAGAGGCCGGCGCGATTGTTGTGCCACTTTTGATCGAAAGTGAGCGTGCCGCCGGAGCTGCCATTACCGTTTCCGCGAATCGAGGCAGTGATCAGGACGGGGCCGCCGAACTTTTCCGCCCCGCTGGTGATGTCGAGGGCGTGGAGGCGTTGGGCGTAGCTTCCGTTTTCTTTCGAAGCACTGACGAGGTACATCGTGTTGGTCGAGGGATCGATTACCGGAGTACCTGTAATGCCGACTATAGGAGTGATGTCGGTTGTGCTGAGGTCGCCTTGCGGGATCGAGGTGGCGCCGCTCGTAGCGCCGTGGGCGGAGTCGAGCATGGTGACCTTCCAAAGTGGCGAAGCGTTTGCGCCGCCGTTGGTGTCGGCGTCAAAGGCGTAGACCGAGTCGTTTTCGGTGGCGACGAAGATGACGTTGTGCGTGCCTTTGCCGGAAATAGCAACGTTCTGCATGTAGAGGGGCTGCGCATAAATTTGGCTATCGACGGTTTGCGAAAACAACTTGCTGAAATTCGAAGGCGTAACGCTGGACGGTGTGAGTTGTGTTTCGGCGGGGTAGGAACCGGAGCGAGTGTTGTCGTAGTGCTGAGTCGTCACGTTTTGTGTCTGCGCGCGAAGTATGGTGGGAAACAGGAATAAGCCTGATGCCAGAAGCGCCGACGAAAGGGCTTGGACCGACAGTTTGGAAGTCTTTCTTGAAGACTGGGACACACGGCGGCAGACACGTAGTGCGGTGCGAGCAATGTTGGACACGACGACTCCCCTTGAGAACGGTTAAAGCTCATTCAGTTTTGTTATGGCTCGCGACGAGACGATCACTCGCCGACCACTGACACAACTCATTCAGTTTGCGAGACGCCCGGCAGCGGTGGCCGAGCGAAAACACTCACAGGATCCGCGCGGAAGGGCGCGCGAGACGTGGCAAAGTATATCCAGAGACTCATGGACCGCACAATGTTGGCGCGGTCGGATAAGTCAATGGAGAGTAATCGACTTGTGTCGCCGTGATTTCAGGCAACGGTAACGACCGCGTTGCTGTCCGAAAACGACGGCGCGGGTCGAGTGGATCGTGAGTGGACGATTACAGTTTTGAAAGTGAAAGAGCTCAACTAAGATATGGCCGGATTTTTGGAGGATGCATGCGAGTAAAGAGCTTGGGCGTGTGGGCGGTGGGGATCGCCGGCGCGTCTTTGGGATTTGGCGCGGCGGTGGCGTTTGGGCAGGCGGCTGTCCCCGCGCCCAAAAATACCGAGGCCAGGGAGCACGGCTTCAGCGTGGAGCGGATTTATGGCGGGTCGAGCCTGCTGGGGCATATGACGATGGGCATTGTGTGGACGCCGGATGGAAAACACGTGAGTTATTTCACCGATTTGGAGGGCGAGGCGAAGAAGGGGCGGCGCAAGGAATTGTGGGAGATGGATGCGGCGACGGGCGAAAAGCAGTTGCTGGTTGGCGCGGACAAGTTGGATAACGCTCTGCCGGCGGAGGTGCAGAACACGTCGCAGGCGACCGGGCTGGGGCGGCATGCACCAGCGCAGTATCAGTGGGCGCCGAACGGGGGCGCGTTGTTGCTGCAAGGGGCGAAGGCGCTGGCATGGTTCGATTTGAAGTCGCAGACGGCGAAAGCGCTGGTTTCAGGGAAAGAGGAGCTTGCTGATCCCAAGATCTCGCCGGATGGGAAGTGGGTGAGTTTTGTTCGCGATCACAATTTGTGGCTGGTGCGGGTGGCGGATGGGAAAGAGCGCGCGTTCACGAAGGGCGGGACCGAGGAGATCCGAAAGGGCGAGTTGGATTGGGTGTATCCGGAGGAGCTGGAGCTGACGACGGCTTATTGGTGGGCGCCGGATTCGTCGTCGATCGCGTTTCTGGAGATGGATGAGCGGAAGGTGACCACGTACCCGCTGGTAAATTTCGAATCGCCAGTTGGCGAAGCAGACGAGGAGCGGTACCCGGTGGCGGGCGGGAATAATCCGATCGTCCGCGTTTATGTAGGGAAGGTGGATGGAGGAGAAGCGCGTGTGATGGATACCGGCGCGGATTCGAATATTTATCTTCCGCGCGTGGAGTGGCTGCCGGATTCGAAGAGGGTGGCGATCGAGCGGTTGAATCGAGCGCAGACGGTCATCGATTTGTTGGTGGCGGAGGCGGGATCGGGGAAGTCGCGCGTTGTGCTGAGCGAGAAGGATTTGTACTGGATCAATGTCAACGATGATTTGAAGTTCTTGAAGGATGGGAAGCGATTTTTGTGGTCGAGCGAGAAGACGGGGTATCGGCACATTTATTTGTACGACATGGATGGGAAGGAGTTGGCGCAGTTGACGAATGGGGAGTGGGAAGTAACGGCGATCCAGGGAGTGGATGAGGCGAAGGGGATCGTGTATTTCACGGCGACGGAGAAGTCGCCGCTGGAGCGGCATTTGTATCGCGTTGGGCTGGATGGGGCGGGATTTGCACGGATCACGAAGGAAGAAGGGGTGCATGCGGTGAAGTTTGCGCCGGGTGCAGGGGCTTATGTCGATACGTATTCGACGAACCTGGTGCCGCCGCGGCAGGACTTGATGCATGCGGATGGAAGTCGCGCGGGTGTGATCAACGAAAACAAAGTGGCGGAGCTGGACGAATTGCATTTGTCGCCGGTGGAATTTTTGCAGGTGAAGTCGCACGACGGCATGCAGCTCAACGCGTGGATGATCAAGCCGCCGAATTTTGATCCGGCGAAAAAGTACCCGGTGCTGGTTTACACGTATGGCGGGCCGCATGTGCAGGTGGTGACGAAGTCGTGGGGCGGAGCGGGCACGTTGTGGCACGAGCTGATGGCGCAGCATGGATACATTGTGTTTGCGCTGGATAATCGCGGGTCGGCGGGACGGGGACATTTGTTTGAGGAGCCGATTCATTTTCGATTTGGGGCGCAGGAGATGTCGGACCAGCGGGATGGAGCAGCGTATCTGAAGTCGCTGCCGTATGTAGACGCGAACCGAATCGGGATCTGGGGATGGAGCTACGGCGGGCATATGACGCTGCACGCGATGTTTGAGGATCCGCAGGATTTCAAAGTTGGGTTCGCCGGCGGGCCGGTGACGGACTGGCACTACTACGACTCGATCTATACGGAGCGGTATATCGGGTTGCTGCCGCAAAACGAAGAGAGCTATCAGGAGTCTTCGCCGATCGAGAATGCGAAGAACCTGCAAGGTAAGCTGATGATCGCGCACGGGACGGGCGACGATAACGTGCACTATGCGAATACGCTGGCGGTCATCAACGAGCTGATTGAAAACGAGAAGTACGCCGAGGTGATCGCGCTGCCCGGGCGCGGGCATGGGCCTACTGATCCAGCGGCGCGGGTCGTGCTCTGGAATCGGGTGATGAAGTTTTTTCTCGACAACTTATAGGACGTTTTCGAAAAGCGAATCGAGTAAGAGGGCGGAATCGTGCGGACA
>JAFAZL010000352.1 GCA_019239815.1 Acidobacteriota bacterium | reverse complement strand
CCTCGAAGAGTTGAAAGATTCCCATGTTGCGGCGTCCGCAAAAAAGCCTAGCACGCGAATAGTTTTGGCTTACTGGAATCCGACTACGGACGTACCGGATAGAGAAACTCTAAAACGCGGCCGATGCGCTGGGACCAGGCCCACTCGTTGTGTTCGCCGCCTTCGATGCGCTCGTAGTGCAGGTCGTCGCCGAGCGCCCAGCCTTTTTGGACGAGGATGTCGCGGAATTGCTCGACGTCGGGGACGATGCGCGGGCCTTCTTTGGTGCCGATGTCGAGCCAGATGGCAGGATGCGGATCGATACGAGCGGCAGCGGCAAAACGATAGATGACGCGCTGATTCCACCATACCGACGGAGAGAGCGCGGCGATTTTGCCGAACGAGTGCGGAAGTTTTAGTCCGAGATAAAGCGAGACGAGGCCGCCGAGCGACGATCCGCCGATTCCTGTGAGATGCGGATTCGCATCCACCCGATACTGCGACTGGATGAACGGCATCACTTCCTGCAGCAGAAATTTTGCATAGCGATCAGCGCGTCCGCCGCCGAGTTTAGGCGCTTTTGTCGGCGTATATTCGAAGATGCGCGATTTTCCGGTGTTATAGATGCCGACGACGATGAGTGGCACGACTTTGCCGGCGCAGATTGTCATGTCGGCGGCACCCTGGACGTTCCAATCCTGCCCCGCGAAGGAGGTGGCACGATCAAATAGATTTTGCCCGTCGTGAAGATAGAGTACGGGAAAGCGCCGATGCGGCTGTGCGTCGTATCCGGGCGGAAGGTAGACGACGAGGTCGCGCTGATTGCGCAGAAAGCGCGAGCGAAATGAATCGTGTTTGCGGAGCTGGCCGTTACTCAAGGTTGTTGTCGTTCATCGTAGATGAGTTCACGAGGCACGCGGTCACGGGACAATCTGCACGAGCAGATCTTTGGCTTCGACATGCTGGCCATGTGTGACGAGAAGTTTCGCGATGCGGCCCGAAATGCTCGCATAAATGTTGGATTGCATCTTCATCGCTTCGAGCGTGAGGAGCTTGGCGCCGCGCTCGACTCTTTGATTCGCTTGAACCGCGATGCTCGATATCACAGCGGCAGTCGGCGCGCCAATCTGGCCCGGGTCGGACGGATCGGCCTTGGGATGCGACCGCTCCTGTACGCGCAGCGAACGGTCGCGCACCTTGACTTCACGCGGCTGGCCGTTAAGCTCGAAGAAAAGCGTGCGTGTGCCGTCGGGATGCGGATCGCTGGCAGTGAGAAATTTGATGATGAGCGTTTTGCCGGCTTCGATATCGACGGTGATTTCTTCGCCGGACTTCAGGCCGTAGAAAAATGGCGGCGTCGGAAGGACGCTGACGTCGGAATAGTCGTGGCGGAACTTGTCGTATTTCAGAAAAACTTCGGGATAGAGCAAATAGCTCAGCAGGTCGTCGAGACGGATCGCGTGGCCGACCCGCTTTTCGAGGTCGTGGCGCTCTTTGTCGAAATCCGCGGCAGGCATGCTCGCGCTGGAGCGGCCTTTGATCGGCTGCGCTCCACGCAGAATAATTTTCTGTAATTTTTTCGGCCAACCGCCCGGCGGAACTCCGAGAACTCCGGTAAACATTTCGACGACGGAATTCGGCAGCGCGAGATCGTGCTTTTCGTCGAGCTTGAGAATGTCATCGGGGCGCATATCTTTCGCCATGAGAAAGAGCGTCATGTCGCCGACGACTTTGCTCGATGGCGTGACTTTCACGATGTCGCCGAAAAGCTGATTGACCTCAGCGTAGGTGGTTTCGACCTCACGCCAGCGATGACCGAGTCCCATCGCTACGGCTTGTTCACGCAAATTCGTATACTGTCCGCCGGGAATTTCGTGCTGATAGAGCCGCGCGGAGCCAGCCTTCGGTCCGGAATCGAACGGCGTGTAGTAAGTGCGGATGACTTCCCAATAGTCGGAGCATTCGTTGAGCGTATCGATGTCGAGCCGCGTGTCGCGCGGCGTGTGGCGCAACGCTTCGACGATGGAGTTGAGATTGGGCTGGCTGGTGCCGCCGCTCATCGAAGCCATCGCGGCGTCGGCGATATCGACGCCGGCTTCGCTCGCTTTCAGAACGCTGGCGGCGTTGAGGCCGCTCGTGTCGTGCGTGTGGAAGTGAATCGGAATGTCGATTTCCTGCTTGAGCGCTTTGACGAGTTCGTAGGCCGCGTACGGTTTGCACAGCCCGGCCATATCTTTGATCGCGAGAAAATGCGCGCCGAGTTTTTCGAGCTGCTTCGCCATCGTGACGTAATACTTCAGCGAATATTTCGGTCGTGCGTCGTCGAGAATGTCGCCGGTGTAGCAGATGGCGGCTTCGCAGATGCCGCCGGATTCGAGCGCGGCATCGATCGAGACGCGCATGTTGTCGATGGAGTTGAGCGAATCGAATATGCGGAAAATGTCGATGCCCTGCTTGAACGATTCGCGGACGAATTCCTTGATGACGTTGTCGGGATACGAGGCGTAGCCGACGGCATTCGCACCGCGGAGCAGCATCTGGAAGCAGATGTTGGGGACGAGCTCGCGGATTTCACGGAGGCGCGCCCAGGGATCTTCGTGCAAGAAACGCAGCGACGTGTCAAACGTTGCGCCGCCCCACATTTCGATGCTGAAAAGATTGGGCAGGCGCTGCGCAACCGCTGACGCCGTCGCGAGAATATCGTAGGTGCGGACGCGCGTGGCCATCAACGACTGGTGCGCGTCGCGAAATGTCGTGTCGGTGATGAGCAGGCGCTTCTCTTTGCGCGCCCAGGCGGCAAATTTTTTCGGCCCGATCTTTTGCAGCATCTGCCGCGTGCCGGCGGGCGGCTCGATACCGGGAACTTTCGGCAACACGGCGGGCTCGAGCTTGCCGGGAACGACTTTCCCCTTCACCTCGGGATTGCCGTTGAGGATGACGTCGCCGAGATACGAAAGCAGTTTGGTGGCGCGATCGCCGCGTGTCGGAAGCTGGAACAATTCCGGCGAATGATCAAGAAACGACGTCGTGATTTCGCCAGCGCGGAACTTTGGGTGATTGACGACGTTTTCGACGAACGGAATGTTGGTGGTGACGCCGCGGATGCGGAATTCGCGCAACGCACGATCCATGCGATTGCAGGCCTCGTCAAGATTCTTGCCCCACGCGGTAACCTTGACGAGCAACGAATCGTAATACGCGGCGAGAACCGCGCCTGCGTACGCGGTGCCGCCGTCGAGACGAATGCCGAATCCGGCGGGTGAGCGATACGTCGAAATTTTCCCGTAGTCAGGCGCGAAATTTTTCGCCGGGTCTTCCGTGGTGACGCGGCACTGCAACGCGGCGCCGTAGAGCGGCACACTTTCCTGGCGCGGCAGCGACATCGGCGCTTCGTGCAGTTTGTGGCCCTGCGCGACGAGAATTTGCGATTGCACGAGATCGATTCCGGTGACCATTTCAGTGACGGTGTGCTCGACCTGGATGCGCGGATTAACCTCGATGAAGTAGACCTTCTGCTCATCGACGTCATAGAGAAATTCCACGGTGCCGGCATTGCGGTAGTTCGCCTTACGCGCGAGGCTGACGGCGGCGTTGCAGAGCTCTTCGCGAACGCGCGGAGGAAGATTCGCGGCGGGCGCGACCTCAACAACTTTTTGGTGGCGGCGCTGGACGGAGCAGTCGCGCTCGTAGAGATGGAGCAAGTTGCCGTGCGTGTCGCCAAGAATCTGGACTTCAAGGTGGCGCGCGCGCGGCAAATATTTTTCGAGGAAGCAGCTTGCGTCGCCGAATGCCGACTTCGCTTCGCCCTGCGCTTCTTCCAGCGATGCGGCGAGCTGCGCTTCGTCGCGCACCACGCGCATGCCGCGTCCACCGCCGCCAAAAGCAGCTTTTACGATAACGGGATAGCCGATTTCTTTCGCAATGCGCTTGGCTTCTTCGGGTGATTGGACGGGATCTTCGGTTCCCGGCAATGTCGGAACACCGGCTGAGGCGGCTAGTTTGCGCGCGGCGGTTTTGTCTCCCAGCAACTCTAGCAAGTTCGGCGTCGGACCAACGAACGTGATTCCCGCTTTTTCGCAAGCGCGCGCGAACGCTGGATTCTCCGAGAGAAACCCGTAGCCCGGGTGAATCGCGTCGACTTCGTGCTCTTTCGCGACCGCGATGATGCCGGGAATGTCGAGGTACGCCTCGACCGGCCCTTTGCCGATTCCGACCTGATACGCTTCGTCGGCCTTGAAGCGATGGAGGCTGAGACGATCTTCCTGCGAATAAATCGCCACGGTGCGCAAGCCGAGTTCGGTGGCGGCGCGAAAGATACGAATGGCGATCTCGCTGCGATTGGCGGCGAGCAATTTCTTGATCGGTTTGGTCTTCGTCATCCCGGGAGCTTACTAGCAGCGGTTTAAGTGCAACGCGAAACTGTAGATTGTTTCATGCGCGCGGCGCCGATGCAGCACAGTTTATTCGATTCAGAGGAAAAACAAAATTCATCGTGCGGGTCGGCGAGAGAGGAAAAAGACAACGCAGAGACGCAGAGCGCGCAGAGGGGCGCGGAGACGACCTCAGCGGAATGGAGAAATTGCTCACACGCTATTCCAAGGGCGCCGATGGAACTCCGCCGTAAGCAGGCAGCGTTTGCGCCTCGACTGGCGTTGATGGTGCGGATTTGAGCTGCTGTAAAGCCACTTGCAGCTTGGCCCACTCTTTCGGTTTGCGCTTCGTGGAATAAGGCGTCTTGGGATCGGCATAGAACTGCATCAATTCGGCGCGCAGGGCAGGTGTCATCAATTTGAAATTCGTCTTGGCGAGTTCTTCTACGAGCTGCGCGTGCACGTCGTCGTTCATGAAGTAGACGCCCGGTGGATCGAACTTGCCGGTGTCGAAGTTGTCGTTGGGAATGTCGGGCGTCTGCCCGTCGCGTACTTGGCGCACCCCGCCCTTAAAGCGATCGAGCGCGTGATTGAAGCTGTCTTCAAATTTGTGCTCGGTGGCGGGGGTGGGGGTGCGAAGCTGCAATACTCTCAGCGGGCCGAATTTCGGCAGAATTCGGTAGAGGAACGCTATGAATCGCTCAAAATATGTCGGCTTCTGGTAATCCTTGCCCCAGCTCTTTTCATAGCTGGCGCGCGAAAGATTGTACAGATACTTTCGCTTGGTCATGCTGGGCTGATCCTTCTGGATGTCGTTTTTTTTCAGGGTCCAGGCGACGCGGGTCGCTCTGGGGATCAATTTGCTGACAGCACGGCGGTAAGACCCGAGCGCTTTTTCTTCGTTGGGCAGTGCGGTCTTCAGTTCGAGTCCATAGGTCTCTTGGAAAGCTTGCTCGAGCAACGGGGCATCGACGGAGAATCCGATGAAGTCGTGATAACTGTCGGGCGCGTAGCGCTCCTTAGCGACTTCGAGCACGTCGAAACCAAATTCGGTTTTCACGTGCGCGAGCGGATCCTCTTCGTAGGTCACGATGTTTCCGAATTTTCTGTGTAGCTTCGGGTACAAGATCGGCACGGACGGATTCGTGCCGATCGAATGGCCTTCGTTGTCGGCAGCGTAGTGCGAGAGCGCGCCGAGCGCAAATGCGTAGCCATTTAGATCTTTTGAGTCGCGCAACAGAGCCAAGATGAAATCGCCGCTGCGGCAGTAGTGCGTGAGGTCGCTGAAGAAATGGCTGCCATGCGGATAGTAGCCAAGGTCCTGAATGATCGCGCCGCCGTAGGCGTAGGCGTGAGCGTCCTTTAGCTGCTCTGGAGTAGCGTCGGGAAATCGCTGGACCAATAGATCGCGCAGTCCCGTAGTCCATGCCGCGTCGATGATCGCTTCATGCGCGAGAATGGAGTACGCTCCGGCTGGCTGCGGCCACGCCGCCAGCAGCGACGCTGCCAACAGAACTGCGCCAATCTGGCGCAGCGCTTGCCTCCGGGCTTTTGGCTTCATCCGCTGGAAGTCCCTCACGAGCAGTCTACCAGTACCTGTGTATAGACTCTCAGGGAGACCGGATGGTTGCGGGTGGCTACAGGGACGGCTGGCTGATTCGCGACTCGCGTCTGCTAATCAACCGCGGTCGTATTTACGGAGCACTCCGATGACGCGGCCTTGGATCTTTACATCGTTGGCGGGGACGATGATTGGCTCAATCTCGGCATTGGCAGGCTGCAGGCGAATTTTGCCTGGGCCTTCGCGATAGAAGCGCTTCAGAGTGGCTTCTTCGCCTTGGACCAGCGCGACGACGATGTCGCCGGGATTGGCGACCTGTGTTTGTTCGCAAACGACGTAATCGCCGTCCATGATGTGGTCGTCGATCATCGAGCTGCCCTTCACCTTGAGAGCGAAGGAGTTGCCACCGTGGGTAAAGTCGCCGAGGGACAAAGTTTCGCGCTCCTCGACGGCTTCGAGCGGACGGCCAGCAGCGATGCGTCCGACGAGCGGCAGCTCTTGCACTTTGCGGTCGATGACTTGTTCCTTGGGAGGTTTGGGAAGTTGCAAAATCTCGATCGAGCGGCTCTGGTTATATCCTCGGCGGATAAAACCTTTCTTCTCAAGCGTGGTGATGTGCTTGTGCACGGTCGCGAGCGAAGTGAGCTTCATGCCTTTGCCGATTTCCTCAAAACTGGGGGCGTAGCCGTGCTTAGTCTCGAACGACACCAGATAGTCGAGCACTTCTTTCTGTCGCTTGGTCAGGGCCATAGTTGCGGGACCTCGCTTTTACAGTGAGCTCGGCGGTGACGCGGGCGCTGCGTGCGGCAAACCGTCCGTGGCAACACGTTAGGCGAATAGAAGGCGAACGTCAAGCGAAAAGAAAGCGCAATGTTGTGTTTTCGTGTCGCGAATGCAAATGGCTCGAGAAGCAGAGTGTGGAGTTGGGCAGAATGGGGGCAACTCGAGGTATTTCGCCAGACTCTATGAGACAGCGTCTATGAGAAACGCTTATGAATAACGTCGGGCAGCGATCGACCGCGGTCATGGCTTCAGGAGTCGTCGCCATATTGGGCAGCATCGTGACCGCGATCGGGATCCTCATCGGGATGATGGGGTTGGTGATTTCGTTTGGGCGACCTAACCCGATGGAGACCATGCCGGGTCTGCGCGTAATAACGGCAGCGATGATGGTGATTTTCTTTGCCGTCGCAATTTGGGGCGCGTTCAGTGGAGTGGGACTGATCCGGTTCCGCAATTGGGCTCGCATCTCTGTGCTGGTTTGGGCAGGCATCGCAGCGCCGATTTGCCTGCTCGTGGTTGGCTTCATGGCGTTCATACCGATTCCGACTTCGCCGGACTCGCCGATCTCCGTCACGATGATTCGAGTCATGATGATGGTTTTCTATGGAGGACCGCTCGCGATTGCGGTGTGGTGGTTGATCCTGTTTACGCGACCGGCGATTGTGGCGCAGTTCAAGTCCGCTGCGGTCGGAGCCACAGGTGGGTCGGGCGATCCCTTTACCGCGATTCCAATTCCGTTGCAGGCCGATGGTTCGGTCGATATTTCCGTAGCGCCGACCGCTTACGCGATTCCGGCTCCGCTTCCAGGTCCCAGCGTACCTGTTCCGATCATCGTGTTGGCGTGCTTTTTCCTGCTCAGCGCGCTGAGCATCTTTTTCATTTTCTTCATGCACATGCCGGCGATGGTGTTTGGTCACGCGTTCACGGGACTGACGGGAAGCGTGGTCTATGCCGCATGGTGCGTGCTGTACGCGATCGCCGGCATCGGAATGTTGAAGCGTATTCGGTGGGCTTATTCCGTGGCGATCGGAGTGCAAATTCTGGGGATCGTCAGCGGCATCATCACGCTGCTGAGCCCGAATTTTGACGACATCATGCGACACGCTATGTCGTCGATGAACATGCCGCCAGCCAACGAGTACACGATGCAAAGCATGACGCATCTGCGCGGATTCTCCGTGATCGGCCTGCTCTTTCCTGTCGCGATCCTCGGAATGCTGGTTTATTACCGTCCGCGATTCCTGCAAGCGTGCGTCTCGAAATCAGAAGACTCTTCCTCACAGGGCAGTCCAACGACTTCGGCGCCGCCTCAGAGCATTGAACCGGTTTCGTGACCACCGCCGACAATCAAAGAAAATAGATTTTGAAACTGGACTGTAACCCGGCGGCAATGGGCCGCGTCTTTCGGAGTAATTACTGTTGCAGCGCGGCGGACTCTCTCCCCGCCGCGCCTGGGCCGGTATGGTATTCTTCTTGAGTCGGCTCCCGGCGGTCGGCTGTTCCAGCACTCCAGTTTTGGTACCGCACCGTCTGTCTAGATCCCGGCTGATTGGGCATGACGTCGGAGTCGAGCTCCTCCGGGGGCTGTTGCGAGGAGCTTATCTTAATTAATCCCGCAGATGAGCCCGCGGAAACGGGTTCGTAAGGACGGGCGTTGGGGTTAGGAGTCCATGTCGACAGCATTTGAAACACCGGTATCGCGCGTTAAGCCCGAAAAGATCGATCAGGCAGTGATCCGATTCGCTGGAGACTCCGGCGACGGCATGCAGATTACCGGCAGCCAGTTCACCAACACGGTCGCGTTGTACGGCAACGACATCGCGACGTTTCCTGACTTCCCTGCCGAAATCCGCGCCCCTGCAGGCACCCTGCCGGGCGTGAGCGGATATCAGTTGCACTTTGCTTCAAGCGACGTGTACACGCCGGGCGATGCGGTCGATGTGCTGATCGCCATGAATCCCGCCGCGCTGAAGGTCAACATCGCCGATCTGAAGGCGAACGGAATCCTGATCGTCAATTCGGACAGCTTCAAGGAAAACGATCTGCGCAAGGCGCAGATGACGGTCAATCCCCTCGAAGATCATTCGCTCGACAAGTACCGATTGTTTTCGGTCGAGCTGGAGCGGCTGACGCGTGCGGCGCTGGAGCATCTCGGGCTGGATGCGAAGTCGGTGGATCGCTGCAAGAACTTCTTCGCGCTGGGCATGTGCTATTGGCTTTACAACCGGTCGATGGAATCGACCCATCGCTGGATTGACGACAAATTCAAGAACAAGCCGCTGCTGGTGGAAGCGAACAAGCTCGCGATGAAAGCGGGCTATTCGTATTGCGAAGCGACCGAAGCGTTTCAGATCAGCTATGAAATTCCGCCGGCGAAGCTGGCACCGGGCGTTTACCGCAGCATGAGCGGCAACCAGGCGCTGGCGCTGGGATTTGTTACGGCGTCGCAGAAGTCGGGGCTGCGATTGTTTCAGGGCAGCTATCCGATCACGCCGGCTTCGGACATTTTGCATGAGCTTTCGCAATATAAGGATTTTGGCGTCACGACGTTTCAGGCGGAGGATGAAATCGCCGCGGTGACGTCGGCGATTGGCGCGGCTTATGGCGGCGCGCTGGCGATTACCACAACTTCGGGGCCGGGGATGGCGCTGAAGACGGAAGCGATCGGGCTGGCGGTAGCCGTCGAGATCCCGCTGGTGATTTGCGACATCCAGCGCGGCGGTCCTTCAACAGGATTGCCGACGAAAACCGAGCAAGCGGATTTGCTGCAAGCGTTGTTTGGGCGTAATTCGGAAGCGCCGGTGCCGGTGATTGCTCCGGCAACGCCAAGCGATTGCTTCTGGGCGGCGCTGGAGGCGTGCCGGATTGCCGTGAAGTACATGGTGCCGGTGATCATTTTGTCGGATGGGTATCTGGCCAACGGCGCGGAGCCGTGGAAGATTCCCAACGTCAATGAGATTCCCGACTTCAAGGTCGAGTTCGCGAAGGAAAAGAATTCGCCGAATGCGTATCTGCCGTACAAACGGAATCCCGATACGCTGGCGCGGCCGTGGGCTGTGCCGGGCACGCCGGGACTCGAGCATCGCGTGGGCGGACTCGAGAAACAGGACGTCACCGGCAATATCAACTACGAGCCACTGAATCACGAGCACATGGTGCGCATTCGCGCGGCGAAGGTCGCGGCGATTGTGCAGGACGTTCCGGACGTTGTACCGACGGGCGACGATCACGGGGATTTGCTGATCGTGGCGTGGGGCTCGACTCACGGCGCGATCACCGCCGCGGTGAATGCACAGCGCGCGGCGGGCCGCAAGATTGGACACGTGCATCTGCGGCATCTGAATCCGCTGCCGGCGAATCTCGGCGATGTCATCAAGCGCTACAAGCAAGTTTTGGTGCCTGAACTCAACATGGGGCAGCTTTTGTGGCTGCTGCGCGCGAAGTATCTCGTCGATGCGATCGGGCTGAACAAGATTCAGGGCCGGCCGTTCAAGCAGGCTGAACTCGAACAAAAAATCGAAGAAGTGTTGGGAGTCTAAGGAACATGTCTACGGCAACGCTGCCGCCAATCACGCCGCTTAC
>JAFAZL010000343.1 GCA_019239815.1 Acidobacteriota bacterium | reverse complement strand
GATGGTGCTTTCGGCTGTTCCTGTACTGTTCGAGGCCAGCCCGCAGTCAAAGGAGGAACCGGACATGACTACAGTGAGAGTCCGCTACATGGTCAACGAACTTGATCCAGCCGTCGAGTTCTATACGAAATATTTGGGATTTCACGTCAAGCAACAGAACAAGCCGAACTTCGCGATGCTTTCGCGGGGCAATCTGGAACTCGTACTCAGCACGCCGTTTGGACCGGGAGGAGCAGCCAAGCCAATGCCGGATGGGCGCACGCCCGAGGCGGGCGGCTGGAATCGAATCATCATAAATGTGCGCGACCTATCAAGCGAAGTCGAGCGGCTGCAGAAGGAGCATTTACATTTCCGCAATGACATCGTAAGTGGCCCTGGGGGATCTGAAATTCTTTTGGAAGACCCTTCAGGGAACCCGGTCGAACTGTTCCAGCCTGGCCGTTGAAGCGGACGAGAACTTCGCTTCACCGAGAATGTTTCCATCATCGGAGCAATCGAGGTTGAAAATTGCTTCGGGGCCGGCTTAACGCGCGATCTGGCCGAGGTAGTATCCGAGGCGATTTTCGACGTCGCCGGGTTTGTGAAAGCCGTGGGCCATCAATGCGTTGATTCCTTCCTGGGCTGCAGAGCGTCCGAGCGAAGCGATGCACGCGTCCCATCCGGCGCCGATCTCGACATCTGGCGACAGGCTGGTATTGACGAGGCGCTTTGTTTCGGCAATCGCCCACTTGTCGAATTTTGCGATTCGAGTGGCGAGCGCTTCGACGAAAGAGTCGAGCTCGGCGTCGGGCAAAGCGCGGTTCACATAACCGTAGGCCTCAGCCTGGTCTCCTCTTATATCTTCGGAGCTGAGGAGCACCTCGAGAGCGCGGTTTCGACCGATGAGTCTGGGCAGCCGCGCCATGGGACCACCACCGGGGACCATTCCCACGCCAACCTCCCATTGCGAGATGATGGCCTTTTCGCGGCTGGCGAAACTCATGTCGCATGACAGGGTGATTTCGCTGCCGTTGCCGGTTGCTCGGCCACGAATCAGCGCGATTGAAGCGACTGGCAAACGAGTGAGACGCACAAGAAAGTCCGGCCAAGGCGGCAAGCCTGTCGGACCCGCCGGCATTGAGGTGAGATCCTCGAGCTTCGCCGTGAAGTCGGAATGGTTCAGGAAATAGTCGTCAACCGCACTGTCGAAGACTACAACCCTCGCGTGCTCGTCGGATTCGAGGGTGTTGATCACTTGCTGGAACTCCCGGACCATTTCCGGGCCCATCACATTGATTGGTGGGTTGTCGATTGTGACGCGCCAATAGCCGGGGGCCCGGCGCGTTACGCGGAGCTGTGCGGGCTTGTCGGGCACGAAGTCGAGAGGATTGGAATCCGCAGGTTGCGGGGCTCGGCCCACTGCGGCGATACTTCCTGTGGTTTCGGTTGACATATTTGCTCCTTCAGCAGCCGATACTCTATTGCTCGTAGCTTGGATAGCCAAGAGGCCCAAAGGATGTATTTTTTTGTGGCCTGCGGTTCGGAACAGATTTCACTTGCCTGAGCCGAAACCTGGGCTCCTTTAAGGCGATTTATCTGTTAGAGATCGGCGAGCAATTTTATTGAGGCAGATGTCGTAGTTTGAGTGAAAGCAGGGTTGATGCACGAGTCCTCGCGCCCAGACCGGATTCTGTCGAGTTCGAGCAACGCGCTGTGGTTGCTCGGCCTGGGCTTTACGCTATTGCACCTCGTCGCAGGCTCGCGCTACGGCTTCCACCGCGACGAACTGCTCACCTACTCCAACGCCATCGATCTCGAGTGGGGGTACGTTCTCTACCCACCCATCACGCCCTTCCTCGCGCGTATCGAACTCGCTGTCTTCGGCACGTCGCTCTTCGGCTTTCGCTTCTTCGCCGCTATCGCCTGCGGCTTCACGACGGTTCTCACGGGCCTCATGGCCCGCGCCATGGGCGGCGGCCGCCAAGCCATGCTCATGTCCGCGTTTGCCGCAAGCATCGGAGGCGCGGTCTTTTTTACCGGGTCATTCATGTCCTACATGTCCTTCGATCTGGTGTGGTGGGTTGCGGTGTCGTGGTGCGTCGTTCGGCTCCTTGAAACGGAAGACGCCCGATGGTGGCTCGGTGTCGGCGCTTTCGTTGGACTGGGGCTCATGACGAAGTACACCATGGCGTTTTTTGCGGCCGGCGGGCTCGGCGCAATGCTGTTGACGCCGAACCGGCGTTATTTTCGCAGCCTCTGGTTCTGTTGCGGCGTTGCCCTCGCGCTTGCCATCTTCGCGCCCAACCTTTGGTGGCAGTATCGGCACGACTTCGTTAGCCTTGCGTGGATGCGCAGCATCCACGCGCGGGATGTGGGCCTGGGCGAGACGGACTACTTTCTCGTGAGCCAACTCTGGCGGGTGCTCAATCCGACGACGGTGCCGTTATGCGTGGCTGGCCTCTGGTTTGTCTTCGCGCGGCCGGAAGGCAAGCGCTGGCGCATGATTGGCTGGATGTACGTCGTCACACTCGTGGCGTTTCTCGTTGCTCGAGGCCGCGACTACTATCTCGCGCCGGCCTACCCCATGTTGCTCGCCGCCGGTGCCGCATGGGGAGAAATGTGGCTACGGTCGCTACCCTGCGAGCGGCAGACTCGTGTGCTGGTCAGAGCGTGGTGCCCGCAGTTGATCGGCGGTATGGCTGTCGCTGCGCTCATTCTTCCTGTTGTGCCCATCAATTCGACATGGTGGCGCGTACAGGACGCGTCAGGGCTTCAGTACAACCTGCAGATCGGCTGGCCAGAGCTGGTGGCCACGGTTGCGCACGTGCGTGACTCACTTCCGGCCGCCGACCGCACCGTTTCAGCAGTCTTAGCCTATGACGAAGGCGAGGCCGGCGCGGTGAACCTTTACGGTCCCAAGTACGGTTTGCCCCGCGCCATCAGTGGCGTGAATTCCAACTGGCTCCGTGGCTACGGCGATCCTCCTCCGCAAGTCGTGATTGCGGTCGGTTTCAAAGCTGATGAGTTAGACAAAATCTTCGCTTCCTGTCAGGTCGCCGGGCAGCTTTCGAACAGCTACGGCGTGGTCAATGAAAACCTTCGTGATCGTGACAAGGTCTACGTTTGCCGAAACATCCGTTCCGCTTGGCCGGAGTTCTGGAAAAGTTTCCAATCCTATGCGTAGTGTCCGTCGGCCGGTAAGTCTCGAGACTTCGGTTTGGAGAGCGATGACGGAAGTTAGATTGTGACGAGTTCACTCGGCTGCCGACGGGCAGGGTGGTTGGGATCGGTGAATTCGAGCAGTTCGATGGGTGCGCCGTTTTCGACGATGAAAGCGACGCGGACGCCGGCGGATGGGCTGTTCGGAGGAATCAGGATTTCGCGGCCAACGAGTTCGGATGCGAGATTAGTCACTTCGAAAGCGACGTGCGGAACTTGGCGGACCAGATCAGGGACTGTCGCGTCGGCTTCGAACCGCATCCACTCCACGCCGAATTCGCTTTTCTCATGGCTGACGACAAACACTTTAAGGTGTTTCAGGTGGGTCTCGCCGGGCTTCGGTTCGGTGGTGGGAATTCCCACGTGATGATATCGGCGCATCGTTGCTTCGCTCTCCGATGAAGTGACCCGGATATTACTCTTCCTTATCAGAATTAAAACCACCTTATATTCAGTGCTGGACGATCTGCCGGTCCGAACGTCAGGGGATGTACAAAAACTGCTGTATTCCCTGGGTTTGGTGGAGTTTACGAAAATTGGCCTGGGTGGCAGGGTGTGCTACTCGTTGGAGGGCCCGGGACCATGCGTATTCTGATTGTGGACGATTGCGAGACGACGCGGCGGATTTTGAGAGTGATCGCGCGCTCGAGAGACTGGACAGTTTGCGGCGAAGCGGAATCGGGACGCTCCGGGATTCGGGAATTTCAGCGTGTGAAGCCTGACGTGGTGCTGATCGATCTGGCAATGCCCGACATCAATGGGATCGAGGCGGCAAAGCGGATGTCGGTACTGAATCCGAGCGTGCCACTGATTTTGTTCACGGTCTTGAATGCAGAGGGTTTGGAAGAAGCGGCTCAGGACGCGGGGATTTCAGCGATCGTTCCGAAGGCGCAAGCTTGGGATTTGATTGGGACGGTAGAGACGACGGCGCAGAAGTATAAAGAGGCTGCGGGGCAGCAGCGAGTGCACTAGAAGAAAAAGTGGAACGAGACAAGTCACGAAATCTTGCGGACATGGGGCGCAGCGATGCTGCGCCCCTACACATTTCTGCCAAGAAGTAGGCTTCTGCCAAGAAGTAGGCTCCGGAGCGAAAATTTGCTTTAACCAAATTCGGATTGGTGTGTTCGCTAGGTTGTGACAGCTTGGGCGGGGCGAAGGACCTGGCTTGCCAGAGTGATCGGAATGACCACCTCGACGAGCGTACCGGGGTGAACGTTGTGCAGTCGGATTTCGCCGCCGAATTCTTTCACGCGCTGGCGCATCCCGGATATTCCGATGCCGATGCTGCCCGGTCGAAACTCGACGATGTTTTCGCCGAGTCCTTTGCCATTGTCGCGGACGGCAACGACGATTTCACGGTCCGATTTTTCAATGACGACGGAAGCTTTGTCGGCGCCAGAGTGGCGGAAGACGTTGGTCAGCCCTTCCTGGACGATGCGGAAGATCGCCGTTTCGAGCTCGGGTTTGAGACGTGGAAATTCGCCGGGCTTGACCTCCACAGACGTTTCGATGCCGCTGCGCTTAGAGAAACCCTCGAGATAGGGCTCAAGTGCGCACCGAAGGCCGACCTCATCGAGCAGAGGCGGATGGAGAAGGTGCGAGAGGCTGCGCACTTGTTGAATCGCGCGATTGATCGATTCGCTGGCTTCGGCGAGAACGGTGTCGTTGCGCTCAGACTGCGGTACGCTCGCCGGAAGGCAGTCGATCATCATTTTGGCGGCGCTGAGTTCCTGTCCCAGACCATCGTGGAGTTCGCGTGCGATGCGACGGCGCTCTTCATCTTGTGCCATGAGGAGGCTGCCCGAGAGATGGCGGAGTTCGTGGTTGAGCAGCTCC
>JAFAZL010000209.1 GCA_019239815.1 Acidobacteriota bacterium | reverse complement strand
GCAAACAACGAAACAGAATCCGTTGCAGTTTGTCAGCGATGCGCTGAATGATTTGCGCGCGAAGGGCGTGGCGCCGAAGCTGCGCGTGCTCCAGGGCGAACAGAAGACGCACGCGGACTTCGATGGGGAAGAAGTCATCAATCTTGCCTCGAACAACTACCTCGGGTTGACGACGCACAAGGCGCTGAAGAAGGCGGCGATCGAAGCGGTGCGGAAATATGGCGCCGGCGCGGGAGCAGTGCGCACAATCGCGGGGACGATGAAGCTGCACATGGACCTGGAAGAGCAGATCGCGAAATTCAAGAATGTGGAAGCGTGTGTGGTGTTCCAGTCGGGATTTACGGCCAATGCCGGCACGGTTTCGGCGATCCTCGGCAAAGAAGATCTGATCATCTCGGACGAGTTGAATCACGCGTCGATCATCGATGGAGCGCGGCTTTCCAAGGCAACGATCAAGGTTTTCAAACATAAGGATGTTGCCGATTGCGAGCGCATTCTCCAGGAAACGAACGATTGGAAGGGCCACAAGCTCATCATTACGGATGGCGTATTTTCGATGGATGGCGACATCGCGCCGCTGCCGCAGCTCTGCGATCTTGCGGATAAATACAACTGCATCATGATGGTCGACGACGCGCACTCTTCAGGCGTGCTTGGACGCGGCGGGCGCGGGACGATCGATCACTTCAACGTGCATGGGCGCGTACACATTCAGGTGGGCACGCTGAGCAAGGCGATCGGCGTGATGGGTGGTTACGTCTGCGGATCACGCGATCTGATCGACTTCTTGTATCTTCGTGCCCGGCCGTTCCTGTTTTCGACGTCGCATCCGCCGGCTTCGGCGGCGTCGTGCGCGGCTGCGTTCACCCTGCTCGATTCGCCCGAGGGCGAACGGCTGGTGAAGAAGCTTTGGGCGAATACGAAGTTCTTTAAGCGCGAACTCAAGAAGCGCGGGTTCCAGTTCAAGACCAGCGAGACCCCGATTGTGCCGATCCATGTCGGGGAAGCGGCCAAGGCGTATGAGTTTTCGAAGAAGCTGTTTGAGGCGGGGGTTTTTGCCCCGGCGGTGGGGTATCCGACTGTGGCCGAAGGGAAAGCGAGGTTGCGGGCGATCATTAGCGCGGCGCACAAGCGGGATGAGTTGCTAAAGGCGGCGGACATTCTGGCGGAGGTTGGCAAGCAGCTCGGGGTCGTCTGAAGAGGTTGACAGTCGACAGTTGCAAGTCGAAAGGGAAGGATCGGGCGGCGTGAAAGCGTCGCGGGGTCGGTGGCTGCGCTTGGGCTGAGATCCTTCGGCGGCTTGGGGCCGCCTCAGGATGACAACTTCTTTAATCACAAGGTACAATTGGAGTACCGTGACTTCGTTTTGGACCATATCGGGAAACGGACTCCTTCGTATCTCACACAAAATAGGGCACTTAAATTTGGATTCTCTTGTGCAAGTCAATCCAACTGCAGGATTGGTGTCGCAATTCGCAGCTCCCCAGCCCTGGCAGTACCCGCGGAAGGGAGGACGCGCCATGATGAAATTCGCCGCAGGAATCGTTTTTGCGGGCGCGCTCCTGGGGTTCACCGCTAACGCAAGCGCACAAACTCCACCAGAAATCGAGAAAGACACAAAGGTAGTGGCGAGCACGGAGACGCCGGCGCCAGTCGTTGCGCCATTGGGCGTCGGGACGGCCTTTAATGCCTCTCTGGACGAAGCTCTGGACACCCGACATGCCAAGGCGGGCGATGCTGTGGCAGCCGAGGCGGCGGAGGACGTTTCTTATCAACGGTGCGTCGTGCTGCCTAAGGGGACAAAGATCATCGGCCACATTGTGAAGGTGACTTCGGGCGCCAAAGGCCGCACCGGATCGGCGATTTTTGTGACGTTTGACAAGGCGGTGATGAAGGACGGCCAGGAGATCATCTTCAACGCCGGAATTCAGGCTTTGGCGGTGACCGCCGTGCCCGAGAGTGCGAGGAGCACAGTTTCGGAAGCGCAGGCGATTCCAGTGGAGAATTCGGAAAGCGGAGCGGCGAACGACTCATTCGTAGCCACGAACTATCAACAGCCTCGAGCTGTAGCGGCGCCGATGGCTCCGGCAGTTCGCGCCCAAGGTGCGTTTAGCTCGGACGGGCTATTTTCGAACGATAGCAAGGGAGCGTTCGGGCGTCCGGATCTGAAGGTGTACACGCCGACTTCCGAAGGCTCGCACGGGACTGTGATTCTGTCGTCGAAGAAGATCTTGCATCTTGATCCGGGCACTCACCTGTTGCTGGTGGTGCAGCCGCCTCCGAGCGATGGGGCGGATGGCGCGAGCGGGAATGCGCCAGAGGCTGAGCAGCAACAATAGAGGGCGAAAATTGCATCTGATTTATTCAGGAGTCGGCACACCGTGTCGACTCCTTTTTTCTTGGGAGGCGAACCATGCGATTTCGAACTGTGATGACTGCTGCGTTGTGTTGCGGCGCATTGAATGTGGCGACAGCTTTTGCGCAGGACTCGCCTGCGGCGTCGGTGCGGAACGAGCAGACGGAGGCGACGCTGGCGGCCGGGACGGCGATTTTGGCGGAGCTGAGCTCTGGGCTCGACTCGAAGAAGCTGAAGACGGGAGATGCAGTTACGGCGCATACGACGGAGCCGATGAAGTCGAGCGACGGACGGACGATCATGCCGCGTGGAACGAAGCTGCAAGGGCGCGTGACGCAGGCGGAGGCGCGGAACAAAGGCGGTAATGCTGCGACGCTGGGGATTCAATTCGATAAAGCGACGTTGAAAGATGGCACTGAGATTTCACTGAATGTGGTGATTCAGGCGATGGCGCCGCCGGATTATTCGGGGCCGGTGGCAGGCAGTGATGACTCGAGTCCCAGGGCGATCGGGACGAATCAGACTTCGCCGATGTCGGGTGGGCACGTGCCGCCACCGAACAATTCGCCGCAGACGGCGGACGGTGGCGCCGGACCGGGCAATTTTCCGCAGGCGCCAGGACCGCGGCTCGATGCGCGGAGCCAGGGAGCGATTGGGATGAAGGGAATCACGCT
>JAFAZL010000280.1 GCA_019239815.1 Acidobacteriota bacterium | reverse complement strand
CATCTGAAGGTAGTCGAGCCCTTCTTCGATTTCATCCTCCGTAAGAATTTTTCGGCGCCGCGCGAGGGTGAGTGCATTTGCTACTTCAAGTTGCCACAGTGCTGGCACAAGCGGCTTGGCTCCCGCGCGTATTCGTTGACGTACGGTCTGAGCGTACGGATCCGGATTTCGGTCGACTATCCACGCGAGCGCCACGGAGGCGTCGAGGACGAAGCGGCTCACATTCTGCCTTCTTCGATGAGGTCTTTGATCGTTGTTCCACGAAGGGGCTTGGCGCGACGCCGAATTTTTTCCATCCCCTCAAAGAGTTTGTCGAGGTCGGTAGCGGTCTGAGCGGGGCCGATAACGGCAGCGAGCTTGCCGCGTCGGGTGATGCCAATTCTCTCGCCGCGGCCAGCCCGCTCGACGAGTTCGGAGAGCTTTTGTTTGGCTTCGAAGAGACCTATTTTTCTCATTTGGACGCCGTCTCCCAATCAGTCATCTAGATGATTATTCTAGATGATCTGCATTGTAGCCGCAAGCTGGCCCCTTTCCAGCTAGACTCTCCGTCATGAAACTTGCCTCCGTGGTCACGGCTGTTCTTTTCGCCGTCTTATTTCTCGTAACTAGCGGCAACCAAGCTGCCGCGCAAAAAGAAGTTCCCAACCGCGATTGGGCCGTGAATGGCGGGGAGACGAGTAATACGCATTATTCCCCGCTGAAGCAGATCAATCGCGAGAACGTGACGCGGCTTCAGGTGGCGTGGTCTTACGACACTGGAGAGACCGGTGGGCTGCAGACGAGCCCGATCATTGTGGACGGCATTTTGTACGGACTGTCGCCATCGCAGAAGGTTTTTGCGGTGGATGCGGCAACGGGCAGGGTCGTCTGGAACTTCGATTCGGGGGTCAAGGGGACACAGCCGGTTCGCGGGCTGGCGTATTGGTCGAGCTCGGATGGCTCGGACCAACGAATCATTGTCGGCGTGATGAATTTTGTTTATGCGCTGAATGCGACTACAGGCAAACCCATTCCCACATTCGGCGATGGCGGGCGCATCGATTTGCGCGACAACCTTAGCCGCAAAGATCCCGATCCGTTTGTGTCGCTGACGAGTCCGGTGGTGATTTACAAAGACATGTTCATCGCCGGCGGACGAAATTCCAAGACGCTCCCCGCGGCGGTAGGTGATGTTCGCGCATTCGATGTGCGCACCGGAAAAATGCGCTGGGCGTTTCACACGATTCCGCAGCCGGGAGAGTTTGGCTACAACACTTGGCCGCCGGACGCTTACAAAATTATCGGCGCGGCGAACAACTGGGCCGGCATGACTGTCGATATACAACGCGGCATCGTGTTTGTGCCGACGGGCTCTGCGGCGTTTGATTTTTATGGCGGGAATCGGCTCGGCGATGATCTCTTCGCGAATTGCCTGCTGGCGCTGGATGCGAATACCGGCAAGCGAATCTGGCATTTCCAGGCGGTGCATCACGATTTGTGGGATCGCGATTTTCCATCGCATCCCGTGCTGCTGAATATCCAACGCGACGGGCAGAAGATCGAAGCCGTCGCGCAGACGAGCAAGCAGGGATTTGTTTATCTGTTCGATCGCGCCACAGGCGCGCCGCTGTTTCCCCTCGAGACGAAGAAATATCCCGCCAGCACAATTCCGGGCGAAGTCGCGGCGGCAGAACAGTCGCTGCCGGCAAAGCCTGCGCCCTACGCACGGCAATTGCTGACGGAAAATATGTTGAGCGATCGCACGCCCGAGATTCACAAATGGGCGCTTGATCAATTTCACGATGCGATCAGCAACGGACAATTTATACCGTTTGCGCTCGGCAAGGAGACGGTGATTTTCCCCGGCTTTGACGGCGGCGCGGAGTGGGGCGGCCCGGCGCTCGATCCGGATTCGAACATTCTCTACGTCAATTCGAACGAAATGGCGTGGATGGCTTCGCTCGCTGAAAACAAGCCGGGCAACACGGCAAAATCGATCTATCTGTCGCAATGCGCGATTTGCCATGGCGACGAGCGCAAGGGCTCGCCGCCGGCGTTTCCGTCGCTGCTCGATATTGGTGACCGGCTGACGCCGGCGCAGATTGCGAACACCATTCGCACGGGCAAGGGGCGAATGAATGGATTTCCC
>JAFAZL010000195.1 GCA_019239815.1 Acidobacteriota bacterium | reverse complement strand
AAAAAGTAAGTCTGTGTAAGACGCGAAACGTCGCAGCGAACTACCGTCGCCCTGCGGCGCTTCCACTGCCGGCGCCCGTGGCCGGATGAATCACCACCTGCCGTTCTTCACCCACGCCGATGCTCTCGGTCCGCACGCCCGGCATCTCCTTAAGCGCCATATGCACGATGCGCCGCTCGCGCGATGACATCGGGTTGAGTCGAAACGACTGCTTTGAAGTCTGCACTCGCTCTGCCGCCACGCGCGCCGTCATCCGCAGTTCCTCAAATCGCAACGCCCGATAGCCGCCGCAATCGAGATGAATCTTCTCGTGAAACGCCGGCTCGAGCCGCAACGCGCGATACGCCAGATGCTCCAGCGCTTTCAACGTCTCAGCGCCGCGCTCGAGCAAAACATCTTTATCGCGCCCATCTAGGTCGGCAACGATCTCTTCTTCGCGCGACGAATCGCCATCGATTGCCGGTCCCAGCACGCGTACGCTGACCGTAAGTTGCAGTTTCCCGGCGCGCACCGTGTCTTCCAAAAATTTTTGCAACGCATCCGCAGCGGCGTCGCGATCGAACTGCCCATTTTTCACAATTTCAGGAGGCACGGCAAAATCCCCCTAGATTCGATGGAGGTACAACTTCAGGACCCACAACCGATCACAACATTCGCAAACCGCGGCCTGTCGCTACGTCGTTACTTCTTTTTCTTCGTTGGTGCCTGCACGACCGCCGTTACCGGATGCTGCCGATTCAACCACCATTGCTGCCCGATGCCAACCAAACTGCTCGTCAAAATATACACCGCCAACCCACTCGAAATCGGCGAGATGATGAAAATACCCGCCATCGTGATCGGCATGATCTTCATCATCATCTGCTGCTGTGGATCGGTCGACGTCATTGGCGTCATCTTCGACACGAGATACATCGACAACCCCATCCCGATCGGCAACGCATAATAAGGATCGCGCGCCGAAAGATCGGTGATCCATCCAAACCAACTCGCGTGCCGCATCTCGATCGCGGAGCGCAGCATCGAGTTCAGCCCGAACCAAATCGGCATCTGCAAAAACATCTGGAAGCAGCCGCCGACGGGGTTGATTCCTTCGCGCGAGTAAACTGCCATCACTTCTTTGTTCATCTCCGCTTTGCGCGGGTCGCGCATCGAATACTTCTTATATTTGTCCTGGATCTGCTTGATTTCCGGCGCTACGCGCTGCATTTTCAGCGTCGTCTTGTAGCTCGAAATGCGCAGCGGGAACAGCAACATGTTGATCACGAGCGTCAACACGACGATCGCCCATCCCCAGTTCGGGATGTAGTTGTGCAGCAGCTTCAAGCCGTGGAACAGCGGATCTGAAATGAACTCAAAGAAGCCAAAATTCACGAGCGATTGCAGCGGCGGGTGCATTTTCTTCAGGTCGTCGTAATCCTTCGGCCCGACGTAGACGCGCAGGCCCATCGGTTGGGAAGTCGCGGTGGCGATCTGTGGCACCGCTTCCGGCGTATCTTTCCCATCAACCACTACGTTGCGCGAATCGCGCCAATAGCGCGCTTCAAGCGTTCCTGGCGCGGGACCAGGTCCTGGCAAAAACACCGCCGCGAAATAGCGGTCTTCGATTCCGGTCCAGTCCTTGTCGCCCTGCCAGACGCCCGGCCCCCATTTCTCTGGCCCGTCCAGCTTTTTCGCCGCAATCAGATTGAGCTTTCCGCCCTCGTCGTAAAACACCGACGTCGACTCGATCGGCGACGGGTTCTGCACGGTTAGATCGCCGAATCCGCCGAGCCACGCAAGCCCCGCCACGCGAGGCGCGCCATCAAGCTTTGCGATCGTCTCGACGTGTACGACGTACGAATTGTCGAAGTGAAATCGCTTCGTGATTTCGAGGTGCCCGTCGCTCCACGAAAATTCCGGATCGCTGCCGCCAAATTTCGCGCCGCCCTCGCTCGGAGCCTGTGTCACCACATACAGCCCATCGTTCGCCGCCGCTTGCAATTGCGGATCGTCAAAAATCAGCGCGAACGGCCACCCGCCCGTCGCCTGTGCCGCGTCCGGGTGCACGACATTCAGCACCTTTTGCGGCTTCGAATCGTCCATATACTTCTTCAGTTCCCAGCTCTTCACCACCGCGCCGCGATTCGAAAACACCACGCGATACAAATCGTTCTCGACGGTGACTGCGTGTTCCTGAGTATCAGCTTTCGCAGTCGCCGAAGGAGCCTGAGCCGCAGCTGCACCCGCGCCGCCCACAACATTCGCCGTACCTTTGGATGGCGACATCGCCGTCGCGCCTGGCCCGCCGGTCGAATTCGCTGTCGTCGATCCTGCTACAGCTGGTCCACTCTGTGCCGTAGCACCATTCTTATTCAGCGACGCCGGCGGCTTCGGCGCGAAAAACTTCGTCCACAGCAAAATC
>JAFAZL010000081.1 GCA_019239815.1 Acidobacteriota bacterium | reverse complement strand
CCCTCCACGCACGACGGCAAAGTTCACACCATCGAAGTCCGCGTCACCCCGCCAAACTCCGCGCCACAATCAACATCGTCCTCCACCGATTCCACCACCACGCAACCGGCCCCGTCCGCCCCCACCTACAAAATCTCCAACCGCCGCGCCTACGTCGCCCCAGCTCAGTAATGCCACCCTGTAGCCGCGATCGCTTCCCAGATCGCAGGATTTAAATTCAACCCCACAGAAGCTCACCGCGTTCGCCACCAAATATGTAGGGGCGCAGCACGCTGCGCCCCAGCTTGCCCGGGCCTAACCCTTCACCTCTCGATTTAAAAAGTTGTCGTGACTTGAACTACAAGTCGCGCCTCAACCCAGCCCCATCACTTCGGCGTAACATTCCGCAACCCATCGGCATCATCTTCATCGTCGCTGCGCGAAGCGTTGTAATACCACGCCGCCGCAAAGATCATCCCGAACCCAATCACTCGCTCCGCATCTCTCGACGTGAACTGCTCATAAGGATCCAGCAAGCGTCGATGTCGTCGAAAACGCCCGGAGTTGACGACTAGAAACACTCCGCACGCGAAAATCACCGCCGCCTTCAAAACTATTCTTGGATTGGACCGCCTGGAAGCCAACAGACCCTACTCAAATTCCTTCATCACCCGCGCCATCTTCCCCAACCGCTCATCCACCTTGCCAAACACCGTTCCACCGCCAAACGACCCATCCCCGTTCCGCGCGCCCGCGCTCATCCCCGTCAAAATCTCGATCCCCTCTTCAATCTTCGCCACCGGCCAGATGTGAAACTTCCCCGCATTCACCGCATCGAGCACATCTTCCCGCAACATCAAATCTTCCACGTTCGACGCCGGCATCAACACGCCCTGCGATCCCGTCAGCCCCTCAATCTTGCACACGTCAAAAAATCCTTCGATCTTCTCGTTAATCCCGCCGATCGCCTGCACATCTCCTTGCTGATTCATTGATCCCGTCACCGCAATGTCCTGCCGCAGCGGCAATTCCGCCAGCGCCGACACCAGCGCGTACACTTCCGTCGAACTCGCGCTGTCCCCATCCACCCCCGAATACGACTGCTCAAAACAAATGCTCGCCGCCAACGACAACGGCTTGTCCTGCGCAAACCGGCTCCGCAAAAATCCGGAAATAATGTGGACGCCCTTGTCGTGAAATCTCCCGCTCAAATTCGATTCGCGCTCAATGTTAATCAGTCCCGTCTTCCCCAGCGCCGCCGTCGCCGTAATCCGTACCGGCTTTCCAAACGAATATCCGCCAATCTCCAGCACGCTCAATCCGTTCACTTGCCCGACGCGCGTCCCCGTCAAATCAACAAGTAGCGTCCCTTCCTCAATCATTTCGCGAATCCGCGTCTCAATTAAATTATGTCGCTCCATCTTCGCCGACAGGGCCGTCCGCACATGTGCCGCGCGCACCACCGACTCATTCGCATTCGCCGCGACGTATGCCGCCTCGCGCGCCAAATCCGCAATGTCCACAAATCGCGCCGTAACCTTGTTCCGCCGCCCCGCCTGCCTTACTCCGTATTCCAAGATCGACGCGAACGCTCCGCGATCGAACGGCGCCAGCGTTTCCTTCTCCGACAGCGCCCGCAATCGCCCCGCGTATTCCGCGATCACGCCGTCGCTCATGCGCATCTCTTCGTCAAACTCGACGCGCACCTTGAAAATCTTCCGGAAATCCTCTTCGTACTCGTACAGCATCTCGTACAAGTCCCGATCGCCGATCAAAATCACTTTCACGCTGATCGGCACCGCTTCCGGCTTCATCGCGCTTCCGCCAAATGGATAAAACGTATCCATCGGCTGAATCTCTAATCGATTGTGATTCAGCGTCCGCTTCAACGCGCGCCACACACCGGTCTCAGACAGCGCTTCCAGCGAATACATGATCAAAAATCCGCCGTCAGCTCGCAGCAGCGACCCGCCGCGCAAATCCATGAAATCGCTCGTCCATCCGCCGCGCGTGTCGTATGTCCTCTGGATCGTCCCAAACAAATTTGCGTACGTCGGCGTCGTCTCAAAAATCACCGGCGACCCTTCATCGTCGCCGTGCGCCAGAATCACATTCACGCCGTAAACGCGAAACGGATCCTTGTCCGGCCCGCCGCCCGGCAGCTTCGGCATTCCTTCTAGCGAAGGTGTCGAGTCACCTTCGGCGTCGCCTTCGCCCTCTCGCTCCTTAAACGGATCGAGATTGTCGAGCAGGTGATGTCGCACTTCCTCGAGATATTCCCCCACGCTCGCGTTCGAATATTTTTCTTTCAGCTCTTCTACAACTCCATCC
>JAFAZL010000057.1 GCA_019239815.1 Acidobacteriota bacterium | reverse complement strand
TTGTGGACCCAGAGGAACATTACCGGCAGAAACGAGCTCGACAGCAAGAACGACGCCGCCATTGCGAAAGCCACTGCCAGCGACAGTGGTACGAACAGGCTTTGCGTCACGCCAGTCATCAGAAATGACGGCATAAATACAGCGACGATCGACAGTAATGCCAGAAATCGGGGAACGATCGTCAGTTGCGTAGCCTGCAAGACGCCACGAGCGACGGGGAGATTTGGCTCGCGTTCCAGCGTATGGTCAATATTCTCGATCAGCACCACGCCTTCATCAACCAGGATGCCGATCGCCAGGGCGAGACCTCCGAGCGTCATGATGTTGATCGTCTGGCCTGCAAGCCAAAGCGCGACGACGGCTGTGAGCAATGCGAAAGGAATGGTAGCCACCACAATTAGGGAGCTTCGCAGGTCACCGAGAAAGAGCAGTACCACCAGTCCAGTCAGCAAGGCCCCGAGTAACCCTTCGCGCACCACTCCCGACAGCGCGCTCGTCACGTAAGGCGATTGGTCAAGTTCATATGTAACTTTGATATCGTCCGGCACCAGTGACTGGAAGTACGGCAAATTCTTTTTGACCTCGTTCACCACCGTGACCGTAGAAGCGTCGGGGCGTTTCGTGACAGGTATGTAGACGGCCCTCCGTCCATTCACAAGGGCGTAGCCAGTTGGAATGTCGGTCGCGTCTTGAATAGTTCCTACATCACCCAGATAGATCGTGGGACCTGATCCCGTTCGAATCGGAAGGTTGGCGAGGCTCTGGATATTTGGCGTCACCGAATCGCTTTGTGCGATTCGCAGTAAGTTGCCGGTGCGCAAGTTGCCTGCCGGTTGCAGAGTGTTCCCATTATTTACAGCCTGGGCGACCTCGTCCGGTGACATTTTGTAGGCGCGCAGCTGATCGGGATTGATTGTGACTACGACCGTGCGTTGATTGCCGCCGAAGGGCGGCGGTGATGTGAGTCCGGGTAGCGTCGCGAACGCCGGACGCACGCGGTTCAGGGCCAGGTCTTGAATCTCGCCGAGTGTGCGACTTTCGCTGGAAAATACTACGTAGCCCACCGGCACCGTGCCAGCGTCAAATCGAATCACGAACGGCGAGACTGTGCCGGCAGGCATGAATGCGCGCGCACGATTCACATAAGAAATAGTCTGAGCCAGCGCCTCACTCATGTTCGTCCCAGGGTGAAAACTCAATTTCAGTAAGCCGGTCCCCTGGATGGATTTATCTTCGACGCTTTGAATTCCGTTGATATAGAGGAAGTGATATTCATAGTAATAAACAAGATAGCCTTCCATTTGCGCCGGGCTCATGCCGCCGTACGGCTGCGCAACGTAAATCACGGGCACGTCGAGGTTTGGAAAAATGTCGATCCGCATCCGGCTGATCGCCAGACCCGAACACAACGCCACCGCAATCACCACCACCAAAGTCGCTATCGGACGCCTTAATGCCGCTCGAATGAGCCACATATCTTTACTTCCTCTCCGCTTACACTTCCGCCGCTCACGGCTGTTTTGCTAGCTGATCTAGAAAAGGCTTAAGGTCCCCGCGCGCAGCTGCCATCGCAGCGAATGCTCGCCAGGTGTTCAGGCGCGCAAGTGTGTCATCTGACTGCGCTTGCACCAGGATGCTTTCCGCAGCTGCCACTTCGACAACGGTCGCAAGCCCGGACTGAAAGCGAGCGCGTTGTTGAATCTCATTTTCTTGAGCGGCCTTCAGCTCGACGGGTGTATTCAGCGCAACCTGCGTGGCCCCCGTGAACTGCGCCTTCGCTTGCTGTACCGCAGTCGAAAGGTCGTCGATGGTTTGCTCATAGCGAGCTTGTTCTGCGCGGACGTTTGCCTCTTGTACTTTTTTACGCTCGTGCAAAGAGAAAATGTCGAACACTGGGAAAGTCACCTGGACGCCAACTGCCCAGTTCATGGTGTCCGGTTCCAATCCATTGCTTCCCCCTGGAAACAAGCCCGACGGAGAGGTTCCAGCACCTCGACCCGAGATTGCAGCCTGTGTGTTGAACTGCGGTACATACGATCTCGTGAGGACCGAAAGCTGTTGTTGCTGTTGATTCACTGCAGCGGCTTCCTGCCGGGCTGCCGGATGTTCGGCCACTGAAGCTCCCATGGCAGTGTCTTGTGGCGGCGATTCGGTAAGATGTGAATCGTTTAGCTGAATCGTCGAGGCCGCGATTCCGATAAAGTTCGACAGGACCGCCCCGATGGCTTCTGCGTTCGCTTGTGCCTGAATTAGCTGCGTTCGCGCTAGTGCCAGTTGTGCGTCTGCTTGCGAAGCGTCCGCACCGGGACGAAGTTCATTCGTGACAAGCACGTGCACGGCATTTGAGAACACAGTAAGCCGCTCGACGTTTGCCTCAGCAATCCCGACGATTCTTTTTGCTGTTGCAAGATCTAGGTATGCATTTAGTGTTGCTAACTCGACATCCAGGCGGGTTAGATTCAGCGCTGCTTTAGCGCCTTCCGCGGCGCTTCGCGCAACATTGACTTGTGCGCTGCGCAGTCCGAAATCGAACGGCTGCCATGACACCAACGCACCGCCGGCGCTGCTCCAGGCGCTCCTGCTGTTGTCGGAAGCGATGACCGGTCCAGAGATCGAGGGGATGACCCCTTGCGGCAAGAGCAATCCATAAATGTTATTCGCCGTCGCTCGGTTGGTTTGCCAGAGTGTGTCAACCCGGGGAAGATACGCTGTGCGAGCGACTCCGATCCCGTTCTTTGCCGCAACCTGTTGCTCCAGTGCCGCCCGAATCTTTGGATAGTGCGCGTCAGCCATCTCTAACGCACGAGCGAGTGTGAGTTCCGTCTGTCGTTGATTGTCGCTCGTTTGACCGGCGGAAGCCGATGCTCCAAGGCCCGTCGCAACAAGCGCCAAAACGAAAGCCGCCAAGTTGGATTCAATCCATCTCAAAAAGCTCACCGAAGAGTTCCTTAACCCGCCGTTTTGCGACCCGCAGGGCGTGGTTTCCCGTATGGGTCGTTCGATAGAGCTTGCGACTCGTTCTGCCATGTTTCTCCTTCGAAGCGCGCAAGAGTCCGTTGCGCTGCATTCTGTGAAGCAGGGGATAAAGCGTTCCGGCGCTGATCTTGTAGCCATGCCTCGCTAGCTCCTCGATCATCCCGAGCCCAAAGATTGGTTCCTTGCTCGCGTGGTAAAGAACGTGGAGGCGTATCAGTCCAGAAAACAGATCTTGACGCGAGGAATTTTCTGTAGAGCGAGTATGTTTCATAATAGATATCGAAAGACGATATCGAAATACGATTATGCAAGTCAAATACATTCGTATCATCCAGGGCGAGTACGATTTATGCGTTAAAAATGGTGCGGGCGCGCCCATGACGAGGCGCGCCCGTTGTAACGCTTTCAGATGCCAAGACGGGTTACTTCTCGCTAGAATTTGTAGTTCAGCTCAACGTATCCGAGAGCCCCGTTGCTGTTGGTTGGGAAGATCGTCTTGATAACCTGTCCGCCCTGGGCCCACCCGAAATACAAAGTGGCTGTGAGGCCGTGACCAAACTTGTAGTCTGCGCTCATGTCATACAGGTTCGCGAGTTTGGTGTGTCCGTTCGACGGGCGGCCCTGAAAACCAAAGGTCCACGGCTGAAAGGCGCCGCCGCCGGAATACCACAGATCGGAGCTGCTCGACAGCCAGAGGCCGTGAACATCGCTGCGAATGACAAGCTTCTTGCCCGGACGCAGCATCACTTCGCCAAACGCATCGGTGTTGTTCATCGAATTGAAAAACGGGAAGCGTGCATATTGGCGCGGTGTCGGCAGGACTGCAAAAAATGTGCCGTGCGTACCGTCGTTGGGATTCTTGTCACCGCTCGTGTAGTCATAGCCGCCGCGGATCCACGGGCGGAGCTTTGAGGCGAAGTTCGGTTGCCACCCACCTTCGGCCGCGAAAGCGCCGGCGCGTTGCGTTAGACTGCCCCAGCGGCCGCTCTGCAATACCCCCCAACCGAGAAGATCGAACGTGCCGACGCTGGTGGGCGCAGCGACGATGATGTTCCCGCCGTAAGTGCCGATGTCGATGCCGTTGTTGATGTCGGCGGTCTTCGCCGGCGTGGAACGGTTATCCGTCTTCAAGATGCTGCGGTCGTCGTTATAGAAAATTCCAAACACCCGCCACTGAGCCTGTGCGGAACCGATCTCTGCCGCGCGATTCAACGCCACGTACGTAACCGGCGTCTTCACCCAGCCCCATCCGTCAACCTGGAATACACCGCGGTCGGGGATGGCGCTCATCGCTGTGAAGTTCCACGGGCCGTTCGCGTACGTGTATTGCAGGCCGTCGAGGCTGCGTAGCACATCGGAATAGCCGAAGTTGCCGAGCAGGCGTTGGGCGATCCGATCCGAGTTCAATGACGCAAGCGTCGAATCTTTTGGCTTCACTTCGTTGGCGTCCGTGAATTCGAAACGACCTACGCGGAGACTCTGATGAACGCCCTTGAAGCGAACGAATGCCTGCTTCGCGAAGATAAAGGCGGTATTCGAAGTGTTGGTATTCGCCGCGAAGTAGGTGCCGCCGAGACCAAGCTGTCCCTGCGGGGCGGGTCGCACGGCGCCACTCGGTAGCCCGAGCAGAACCGGCACCTCAAACTCGAGGTTCCAATCGAAATTCTCATGCGTCTGCGAGAACCCGAAGCGAATCTGCGTGCCCGAAAAGCCGTAAAGATTCTGGCCGGTCGTGGGCGTAAAGAAGTCCCAAGCTTCGTAGCGCTCGCGAATATTGCCGGAGAATGTGACGCCGCCGATTTCAATCGGCGGCGGATCTTGCGCCAGAGCGGGGATTGCCGATGCAACGAACAGCAATACAGATAAGACGAGCTTTTTCAATTTCGTACACACTCCCTAAAATTTTCGACTCGAACGATCGTCAGCCACGAAATTGTTCATGGGTGTCGCGGCGCCTGATTTGAGTGAAGAAATAGTCGGGGCGAGCTACAGGGAGCGGCAATAGTGCGAATGCATTAGGGGAAGGCTACGTAACAAAGGGGGGAGCAGGGACCGGAGCCAGGGGTGCACCGGTCCCCGTGGTAGGAACTAGAGTTGAAGATCAAGCACCGTGAGTGTCGCAAGCACCGGCTACATCCCGATGACGGCGATGTGAATTCTGCGTAACCTCACCGGTGGAAATTTTCGACGGTCGGACCCGGTGCGGAGGGCTCCGAAGCCGCTGCGCCTGGAGCTGCCGAGACCCCTGCCGCCGCCTGAGCTCGAGAAATCTCAATGTCCGCAGGCTGTTCCGGCCGCACCAGCCCTCGGCCGTGGCGAACATCCAGGCCGCGCACCCAGAAGATGATGTCCTCGGCGATGTTCGTCGCGTGATCGGCGATCCGCTCCAGGTGTCGCGTCGCCAGTATAAATTGCAAACCCGGACTGACGGCCGCCGGCTCGGCCGTCATGCCTTGCAGCAGCCGATCAAAAATGCGGTCGCGATATTGATCTACGATGTCGTCCGACTCCAAAACCTGGGTCGCCATATCGACATTCCGAAAAATCAGCGCACCCAGACTCTTGCTTACCATCGCGCGCACGGCCGACGCCATCGGCGCAAGCTCTTCGGGCGACTCGGTGCCGGGCAACTCGCGTAGTGAAATCACGCGCTCCGCTACGTTTACGGCGATGTCGCCAATCCGCTCCAGGTCATTTGTGATCTTCAGCGCCGCGACAATCAGTCGCATCTCGTCGTCGGAAAACGAGCCGCGCCGCAGCAGCCGAATCGCATGCTCATCGATCACAATTTCCATCTCATTGATGCGAGGCTCAAGCAGAAACACTTCGCCCGGCAACGACGAAGTCGCCGGACTCTGCAATCCTACGAGCGAATCGAGCGCGCGGTTCATCGCTCCTTCGACGGTGCGCGCCATCGAAACGAGGTAATTCATCAAGGTGTCGTACAAAACGGTCTCGGTAAGGCCCGGAGCTGTTCCCATGATTCTCCCAAGGAGCGGTGAGCAGTCACACCTCCGCTCGTAATCGGAATGCTCGCAAATCACCGTTACCGGCGCTTTAACCGCTCGTGAATGAGAGAAAAACGAAGGTGCCGCGACTAGCTTGTTCGAGAAGAACTCCGTGCGGGACTCGCGGTGTTTGCAGTCCGGGCTACCGCGCGTTCCGGGTCGAAAATCGGAACGGAGAAATGAAATCGCGACCCTTGGCCGATTTCGCTGTCCACCCAGATCCGCCCACCATGAACCTCGACGAGATGCTTCGCGATGGCGAGCCCGAGACCGGTGCCGCCGGCTTCGCGAGAGCGCGCTGCATCGACGCGATAGAACCGCTCGAAAATGCGTGATTGATCCGACTTGGGAATTCCAATTCCCGTGTCTGTCACAGTAAACACGACATCGGTGTCGCGCGTCTCGGCGCTAACCGTGATCCGGCCACCCGCCAGTGTGTACTGCGTCGCGTTGTCCAGCAGATTCTGCAAGATTTCCGCGAGCCGCCTGCGGTCGCCCGCGATATCTGGCAAATCGCCGATTTGACCGGGCTGCGCCAGTTCGACGTCGATTTCTTTCTCGGCTGCTCGATGCTGGGTCGTTTCAAGGCAGCTCTCGATCAATTCGCTGACGCTCACGCGGCGAATCTCCAGCTCCAGGCGGTCTGCATCCATCGACGAGAGTTTGAGTAGATCGTCGGTCAATCGCGCAAGCCGTCGTGAATGATCGAGGATAATGCCCAAAAATCGCTCGCGATTCTGGGGATCGTCGATCGCCCCGCCCAGCAGCGTCTCTGAGAATCCCTGAATCGCGGTCAGCGGTGTTTTGAATTCGTGTGAAACATTGGCCACGAAATCGCGCCGCACGCGCTCCAGTTTTCGCAGTTCGGTGATGTCGTGCAACACGACGACCGCACCGAGCGTGTCACCCGCGCGCACCGCAGCCACGGTCGCCGCAAAAAAGTGTTGGCGCAGAGTTCCCGTTACGATCTCAGCCTCGACGCGCGGTTCGCCCCTAAGTACACGCCGAACCGCTTCGATCAATTCCGTCTGCCGCACGACTTCCACCAACGCGCTGCCCGATTTCGGCGGTACATCGAGTTCGAGAATGTTGGCGAAACCCTGGTTGGCGAAAACCAGACGCTCTGTCGCATTTACTACCGCGACGCCTTCCACCATGCTACCCAGGATCGCCGCCGACAAATTGCGCTCTTCGGTCAGCGTCTGAATCGTCCGGTCCATCCGCGCCGCCGTCTGATTCAACGAGCCGCACAATTCCTCAAGCGCGTCCCCCGAATCGCCTCCCGGCATCGGACGAAAATCTCCCTCCGCCACACGTCGCGAAAATTCCTGTAATCGCTCGACACGATCGGAAATCCCGCGCGACACAAACGTCGCGGCAATCGCCGCAACAAGCAGAATCGCCGCCGACGACAGCCACAAACTCCAGCGCAAGGATCCGAGCGCAACGTCGGCTTCGTCTAGTGGAACCGCGAAACGAAGTAAAATCGGCGACCCATCAGGCAAATTTCGCCGAACAGCGTAATAAACGAGGTCGCGTCGCATCGTCGCGCTGTAACGCACCGACCGGCCATCGCCCTTGGCCAACGCTTCTCCAACTTCTGGCCGATTGAGGTGACTGTCCATGCTCGACGCCTCAGCAGCAGTATCGGCGAGCACTTGTCCGTCCGCGCGAATCACCGTGATTCGCACTCGATCAGCCGCCGAATCGGCGGCCCACCGCCTCAGCAATGTCGAAGAATCGGGATTGCCGGAAGCTACGGCCTGCAAGTCAGGGGGGTGAAGCTGCGCGATACGCGCCAGGATCGCAAGCTCATCAAAGGTCGCGCGTTCTGAGACGCGATACAGCGCCCTCTCGGCGAAAAAATTCACCGCGACCAGCACTCCAGCAAGGAGCGCAATAAACGTCAGTGCAAGTTTCCAGAAAAGGTTACGCCGCACGAGTTTCGAACAAGTACCCCGCGCCGCGCACTGTCTTCAGATGGTTGGGATTTTCCGGGTCGCTCTCGATCTTTTCGCGTAAGCGTCGAACGTAAACGTCCACGCTGCGCGGTGTGACAAAGCGATCCGTCCCCCAAACAGCATCCAGAAGCTGATCCCGCGTAAACACGCGGTTCGGGCGTGATGCGAGGTAATAGAGCAGCCGGAATTCGAGCGTGCTGAGCGGAACGGGCTTACCGGAATGGCTGACGCGATACGAAGCGGGATCGATCGCCAATTTGCCGATCTCGATGATGCGCGGTGAATCGGCGGGCGGCTCGGCGCGGCGCAACAGCGCCTTCACGCGCGCCAGCAACTCTCGCGGACTGAACGGCTTGGTGACATAGTCGTCCGCGCCCATCTCCAGGCCGACGACGCGGTCGGCTTCTTCGCCACGCGCGGTCAGCATCAGGATGGGTAGTCGATTCAGCGATTCGTCGCGCCGCACTTCCCGGCAGATATCCAGGCCGGAAAGCTTGGGCAACATCAGATCGAGAAGTAGCAAATCGGGAGGCGACTTTTTGAGGGCGTTCAAGCCGCCGCTGCCGTCAAAGGCAGCGCTGACTTGAAATCCTTCATTGGTCAGGTTGTATCGCACCAGCTCGACGATATCTTTATCGTCTTCAATGATCAGAACACGTTTCATGCCTGTAGCACGTTCCGTCCGCCGGCTTGCCCGAAGTGTACCGTACACCGGCGTAATGCGGTAGGCATCGGAAGGCGTTCGGTCAGCTGGCTGGTGTGGTAGCACAGTTGAGGATTTCAGTTTGGAGGCTATGAATGACGGCGCGATGAAGCAATTGTGAATGAAATGTTAAAGAACGTTTTTGTAGCTCGCCCTGTGAATCGTCCCCGGTACGCCGGCGATACGAGAAGGAAGGCTAACGCTGTGCGTTCCATTTGAGTCAATACAGAGAGGCCCGCGATCCGGATTTACAAAGTCATTCCACATCCGCTCCGCATCAACTGCGAAGAAAAGCGGCGTCCGCCAAGATGTGGCAAAATATAGATGGTAAAAGAAATGGCCAATCGAACCACGTTGGTAGCACCGCGTCCGTCCAAGACGACGAAGGCGCCAAAGAGTCCATCTCCCAGTCCGTTAGAGCGCTTAGAGCGCGAACGAATTTTCGACGCATTTCGTCGCTGGGGCTATCTCCAAGCCGATCTCGACCCGCTCGGTATCTTCAAGCCCCTCAAGTATCCAGACCTGCAAATTGCCGGCACTATCGCCGACGAAGCCCGCGAAATTTACTGCGGCACCATTGGCGCCGATTTCATGCACCTGCTCGAACCCGAGCGACGTCAATGGATCATCGAGCGCATCG